>DATMQC010000134.1:0-13746 GCA_035567275.1 Chthoniobacterales bacterium
CAGGCGATTAACGGAATCAGTCCAGGTTCCCCCGGCCCGACCCCAATACCGAAAAATTTTCCCGCCGTCTTCATTCCGCTTCTCCCAACGCCTTGCCATCCATCCGGAAAAGCCGGGCACAGGTCTGCTCAACGCGGCTTAGCTTCGTTGAGGCCTTTGCCGCGATTCTCGATTCCACCAGCACCCAGAACAGCCGCGAAAATTGCTCGGCGCGCAATAACTCGATCACGCCTTCCACCGTCCTTGATGTACCAATCGAATCTCGAAGCCTCCCCTTGATCCCGAACTCGTCTGCCACCTTGAGAACGGCTTCCACTGCGCTTCCGCTGCGTGAGGAATGCGTGTCCCAGACATCCTCCAAAACCTTCGCGAGTTTTCCCGGGTGACCGACGAGCCATAATTTCGGGAGGATACAATCGTTCTCCACCAGGGTGCGCTCTACGCACTCAAAGGTGAATCCAATGAAATTCGACATCTGCACTACATGCTTCACCGGGATCGCGAGAAAACTTCGCGCAAATCGCTGGCCAAGATTTCCCGGAGTCAAAACAATTCCCCGCGGCTTATCGCCGAGCGCCACGCGTACATAGACTTCGATCGAAGCCTGGAATGCGGCTTTCGATTTGGGTTCGACGATCCCCGTCGTCCCCAGAATTGAAATGCCTCCCTCAATCCCTAGTCGCGGATTGAAGGTCCGCCTTGCAATCTGTTCGCCCTCTTCGCACCCAATCTGCAGAACAAAACCGACATCCGTCTGCTCGTCTCCTTCTCCAAGGATCTGCTGCACCGCATCGATCATCATCTGCCGGGGCACCGGATTGATTGCGGGCTCTCCAACTGCGACACGAAGACCCGGTTGGGTGACCACCCCTACGCCCTCGCCGGCCTCGAATACGATACGACCGTTTGTATTCCTGGTGACTTTGGCAAAGATTCGCGCCCGATGTGTCTGGTCCGGATCGTCGCCCGCATCCTTGATGACAACGGCTCTCGCTGACCCGTCCTCCTCTACGGTAATCCCCGCAATCGGCACAGTGAGACGATGAAGCCCCCCTGGAAGGAAAACGTCGACCTCAGAAGGGCTCTCGTCGCAAAGGATCCTCAGCAACGCTGCTTTCACGGCCGCAGTTGCACACGTGCCGGTCGTAAAGCCACGCTTAAGACCATTCTCCGCGGGCTCCGCCAGATCAAATGGCACCGTGCTACGCATGGATTTTCAATTCGTCCTCGTGCTTCGCGAAATGAATCATGAGCGCATTTATCACCGCAGCAGCCCAGGGAGATCCGCCACGGGTACCTCGATTGGTTATTCTCGGCACGCGGAAGCAGCGTCTCAACCGTTCTTTGCTCTCTGCTGTTCCTACAAATCCGACAGGTAAACCAATGATGAGATGCGGGCGCCATTGATGGACATTAACCAGTCGAATCGCTTCTTCGACAGCCGTCGGAGCGTCTCCGATCGCAATGATAAGATCATTGCCAAAACTCATCCAGGCGCGCCTGATTCCAGCCGCTGAGCGGGTTAAGCCTGCAGCTTGGGCGAGCAACCTGGTTTCTTCGTCATGAACAAAGCAACAGGGCTCAATGCCAAATGCTTCCAGCAGAGTCCGCCGCAAGCCGGTCTGCACCATCGTTACATCCGTTATGATTCGCGCGCGCCCCGCCAATCCCGCAATCCCGGCGGCGACGGCTCCGGGCGAAATAAATATCTCGTCAGCCACGCTAAAATCGCCGCTGGCATGAACAAGGCGCTGCAAAATATCTCTTTCCGGTTCGGGAAAAGAGGACCAATCACGTCCCGCGCGGATGATCTTGAAACTTTCCAGTTCGATCGGATGGGCCTTCGTGCCATCGGAATCAATTCGCGTGCGGGATTCATTGACCGCCTTTGACAGGCCGGATTCCAGAGAATGATGTCCGCGCTGTGGAGCACCCACATCTTTTTCATATCCAACGATCGAAACGCGATACTTGCACAGGCTGCAGCTCGCCACCGATTTACCTGTGAAGGCTTCCTCGGCCCGCTCGAGGAAAGCGTCTGCCAGAAAATCATGAGTCCCAAGGTAATCGCACTTTAGAAACTCTGTTTCCGGACGCCGCGACGCAAGCTCATCTACGGCGGCGTAGATCCGTTTGACCAGGATTCCGGTAAACAAAAAGAAGGGCGCGACAATGATGCGCTGAAATCCGAGTCGTACTGCGCGCTCCAGCCCCTCGGCAATCAGGGGTCTCGCCGTCCCCGAGTAGCAAATGAATGATCCTCCAAAACCGAGTCCCTCTTCAAGAATCCGTCCCAGCTTGGATACCTCAGAGTTTGCATCTGGATCGGTCGTACCGCGACCAACGATCACAAGACAGCTGTCGGATCGTCTGACCAGCCGCTCAGAGCGCGCTTCGGATTCGATGATTTTTTCTCGGAACAATCTCAAAATCAAGGGGTGGAGATGAAGAGCGGAACCGTAGTGAAGTTTGATGTTCGGAAAGGCCTGCTGCAACGCCCGCACCTCGGTTGGGATATCATTTTTCGCGTGCGTGGCAGCGAGCAACAACCCGGGAACAATTGCGATGCGTTCCGATCCGGAAGCGATGTTTTCTCTGACGGCCTCACTGATTGTGGGGCGCGCAAACTCGAGGAAACCGTGAGTCACTCTCCGGCCGCTTGCTCGTGCCCTGACAAGACGGACGAGATTTTCAAACTCAATGACTCCTTCCGGGTCGCGGCTGCCATGTCCCGCAATGACAATATCGTAAGCGGGAATAGTGGTCATGTTCGACCTCCTTCCGAAACTCCGTACGCTTCAAGCTGACTCCGCATCGGATGCAAGGTGCGGATCAACATGATGCTCATATCGCTGAACAGGGCAGAGCAATCTCCCAACTTTCCCGACCAGGCCGCTTCGCTCTTCGTCAGCCGTTCCCACACTTCCACGGGATGCTCGGGAGAAATGCCGCGCGAAATCAGAAAGAGCGATACCTCGCTTGGCATGAAATCCCATGGACGCGGAATGACGATCGCGTTCCGATCGTCATTGAGAACGTGGACAAGATGTTCCTTAAACTGTCCGATCTCACCGCGCCTGTGAAAAGTGATAAACGTCGTTTCGTCAAAACAAACCCGGCAGCGAGACGCCAGCACCTGCGCGGAGCTGATACCGGGTATTGTTTCCACCGGATGACCGCACGCCCGCTCGACCCGCTCGAGAAATTGAAATCCAGAGAAGTGGAGATCTCCCATAAAGACGACAACGCATTTCATTCCTTGATGATGCAGCGAAGCAATCGCCTGAAGCTTCTCGACCTGGTCCTTGTAACCCATTTCCACGGCTCGCGAATTCTGTGCGATGAGCGGCCTGACTATCTCCACTACAGCTCGGAAGCCGCCGACTACGTCGGCTTCCTCAATCAGTTGCCGGCCATGCCCCGTCATATAGCCGAGATCGCCCGGGCCCGCTCCAACACAATAAATCATAAGGTTGTCGCCTCTCTTTTTTGAACTAGTGCACCAGGTCCGTCACTGGTGTAGCGGTCACGGACTTGGTGCACTAGGGGCGCAATCGCAATTTCGCTCTCCGGAAAGTAGAGATGAACATAGGATGCATGCAACAGGCCCTTTCGAAATCCTTCCGCGCGTTTCGTGCCCAGCCGTTTTCGGCGAACTGTCCAAAGATTCGCAAATTCCTCTTCACCGAGCCAACGAGAATGATGAAATTCATGTCCACGAAAGCTTGTATCAGGAGCGGCAGCATAGCCTGTGCATTCGCAATAACCGAAGTGCTGGCGAGTTGTCGTCATCTCCACTTTGCCCGGAAGGACGCCCGCCATCGGAAATCGGTTCCCTTTCAAATCGATAAGTTCCTGGGAGAGCAGCATCAGTCCCCCGCACTCAGCGTAACAACAAACTCCATCTGAAAGCGCTTCACGGATCTCGGTTCGCATTGCACGGTTCTGTGAAAGCCTTTCGGAGAATAGTTCCGGGAATCCTCCTCCGATAACCAGCCCATCTATTTCTGGAGGAAGCTTGGTATCGTGAATCGGCGAGAATTCTATCAGTTCAGCACCGGCGCTCCGCAGATGGTCGAGATTTGCCTCGTAATAAAAATGAAACGCTTCATCGCGGGCAGTGGCAATACGGACGTTGGTCGCCGGTTGAACCAGTTCGTGAGAGACCGGTGGCGCGGGTTGCATCAAATCGACAATCGCAGTCACATCAATGAACTTTTCCGCAAGCATCGCCAACTCGCGCCGGGTCGGGAAAATGCTTTCCTGACTCGCCCGAAGGCCTAGATGCCGCTCGGGCCACGATAATTGTTCACAGAATGGAACGGCTCCGTAAACAGGGAGTCTCAAAGGCGCAATCGCCTCGCGCAGATACTCCGAGTGCGTCTGACAAGCAACGCCGTTCAATATGACGCCGGCAATGCGATCGCGACCAGCCTCTGCAACAAATCCCCGGAGCGCTGCCGCGAGCGATCGTCCGGCCTTTACACTTGAAAGAACGAGGAGTACGGGCCAGTTCAATAACCGGGCGAGAGCCATCGTACTCCCCTCGTCGGACACGGTTTCACTTCCATCGAACAGCCCCATCACCCCTTCGACAATCGAAAACTTTCCGGCTCCATGCCTGCCGACTTCCGACAGTATAGTGCTATTCCCCATCAGCCAGGCATCGAGGTTTCGTGACTTCATACCGCTGATTCGCGTGTGGTACCCGGGATCAATAAAGTCGGGTCCAACCTTGAAGGGTTGGATTGGCAATCCTCTCTCCGCCAGTGCCGCCAGCAAAGCGCAGGTCACGGCAGTCTTTCCATCGCTGCTTCGCATTCCCGCAACGATTATTCCGCCGGGCTTTGGAGCGTTCGTCAAAACTCTATTCCTCTCCTTGCAAGGACTCCGTTGTCGAAGTGGTGCTTGACCTTCCGCATCTCGGTTACCACGCCGGCGCGTTCGATTAGCGCCTCTGCTGCGTAGCGGCCAGTAAAGACCAATTCAACGTGTAACGGACGCTTCTCCACGAGATCAATCGCGCGTTCAATCGAAATAAGGTCTCGATGGATGCAATAGTTGATCTCGTCGACGATCACCAAATCATACTCGCCTCCTACGAGAATCTTCTCGAGCCCATCCATCTCTAGAGCCAGCGCGGCCCTCATGGCTTCTACGTGCGCAGGAATATTTTTGCTTTTCGATAAAACCCAATCCTGCTCGACGTTCCTGTATGTAAGGTTCGGATGCAACGTGGGGCAGATCGCCAGTTCGCCGGTTTTCCAACGCGGTTTCATCATCCGCAAATAGTAAACGCGAAAGCCGCATCCGAGAGCTCGGAGCATCAAGCCCATCGACGCGGTGCTCTTCCCTTTTCCTTCGCCGGTGTAAATTTGGAAGGCGCCTAGCTTTAGCCGCGGTCTTTGTGTGCCGTCTCGCATTTCGATTGCAATTTGTTGATCAAAAAAGTCGCTAGCAAAAAAGCTCCGCTCCCCGCCGCACTAACCCTCCACATCCAGTTCAGACTTTTGTGGATGTCTGCAATTCCCGCTCGACGACCGGACGGATTGAACACCGGCCCTCTCACAAGCGTGCCATCGTAAAAGTTGTCTCCCCCGAGACGCACGCCAAGAACTTGAGCCATTGCGGATTCTCCCCAACCCGCATTTGGACTCGCATGACCGGCGGCTTCAGTGCGAATCGTCCCAAGAAAGTTCTTGCGCGCGCATAAACAAAGCAAGATTGCGCAGAAACGTGCCGGCACCCAATTCAGGAAGTCATCGATACGAGCTGATGCCTTGCCAAATTCTTCGTAGGCATCCGTCCGGTGGCCGACCATCGAATCGAGAGTATTTGCAGCACGATAAACAAGTGCGCCCGGGGCCCCGCCGATCACACTCCAGAACAAAGGCGCAATGATCCCATCGGTAAGATTTTCCGCAACGCTTTCGATCACACCTCGGACCACCTCCGGTTCATCAAGGCATTGCGTATCCCTCCCGACGAGCCACGAAAGCCGGTTGCGGGCCTCAACCGGATTCTGCGCAACGAGCGGCTTCAAGACGGCTTCGGCATGACCGTGAAGATCCCTTGCCGCTAGCGCCTGGTAAATAATTACGCTATCCAGAATCGACACCGCACCAGGACCAACCAGAAAGCAAAGACGCCGCACGGCAACGTAGAGGATCAAAAGAGTTCCAACTACAGAGAACCACAACACCACTCCGAGCGTTACCGTCCGCTTCGCTCTTTTCGTTAATAATCCCTCGTACGATTCTGAAAGCCGGCCGGTGAGTTTTGTGATATGCGGCCAGTTCTGAGGATCCCCAAACAAGAGATCCAGCCCAATGGCCGCCGCAATCTGGATGGGGTTAATTCGAAACATAATCCCAAATCCCTTTCAGATCGAGATGTTCATCCAGTAGATCAGCCATGCGATCGTAAACCCCTTGCAAATGGATTCGCCATGGGATCTCCGCAGGCCGATAGCCCTGAATTCCGGCGGTCCTGGCCAGTTCGGAACGAACAGCACTTGATTCGAACAAACCATGCAAATAACTCCCCCAAACTTTCCTCACTCGACAGCCTTCGGGCCGGACTTCATTGCGGCATTCAACAAAACAGAGCGGCTCACAGCTGCGTGAAGCGACGCTTTCGCCCATATGAATTTCGTACGCCTGCCAGCGATGTTCCCCCCACAGTACCGAAACCTGCACGACTTCCTTTTTGTCTGCGAATTTTGTTCTGACAGGGAGAAGATTCAGTCCGGGCAAATCACCTAAATCACCAGCCACCCCTCGAGAATCGCTCACAAATTCGCCTAGCATCTGGTACCCTCCGCATATTCCCACAATCGGGGTACCGCGCTGAGCAGCGCTTTTCACCGCGCGATCAATGCCGGTCCGGCGCATCCATTGCAGATCCGCAACGGTGTTTTTGGTTCCCGGCAAAACGATCAGTTTCGCCGCAGTGAGATCCTCTGCGCTTTCCATCCACCGAATGGTGACGCCTCTGTCGGTGAGCCATGGCTGGCAATCCTGTGAATTCGAAATGTGCGGGAAACGAATCCACGCAATGAGATCGCCTTGGCCGCGCTCCTCAGCCTTGTGACAAAGACTGTCTTCGCTTTCCGGCTGAAGTTCCGGCGCAAACGGCAGGACACCGAGATACGGCAGTGAGATCTTTGTTGCCAGCAATTCTCCGGCGCTCGCAAACAAGGAAAGATCTCCGCGGAACTTGTTTACAACAACCCCGAGCGCGCGAGCCTGATCAGCTGCTGTGAGAAGGTTCCATGTGCCGACAATCTGCGCGAATACTCCGCCGCGTTCGATATCAGCTACAAGCAACCATTTGCCATTGAGTTTGTGAATGGGCCGGAGATTAACTATGTCGCGACTCATCAAATTCAGCTCTACCGGACTGCCCGCACCTTCCAAAACGAGCACATCGCATCGGGTCTCCCAGTATCCCAGTGTCTCGCAGACAATTGGCCACAACTTTCCAATCAATTTGTAATATTCAGCCGCGTGAACATGCTCGGTCGCTTTACCCAGGACAACAAGTTGCGAGCCAAGTTCGCCGGACGGCTTCAGCAATATCGGATTCATCTCCGCGACGGGCACCAAGCCACATGCTTCTGCCTGAGCGGCTTGCGCGCGCCCAATTTCGCCTCCGGCTAATGTCGCAAACGAATTATTGGACATGTTTTGAGCTTTAAAGGGCGCTACCGAAAATCCTCTTCGACGCAGCGACGCGCAAAGTGCGGTGGCAAGCCAGCTCTTTCCGCTGTTCGAAGAAGTCCCGAGCACGGAAACAGCCTTCATGCGACCCTCCGGATCTTTTGTTCACACAAAGCCGACAACTCCCGAACGAGCCGATCATTCTCGGTAGAAGTCCGGACCGCCAGGCGCACAAATCGTCCACCAGCCATGCCGCGAAACGAATCACACACTCGCACTAACAATCCACGCTGACCCAGTTCTTTGTACAGAGTTCGCGCTTCAAGCAATTCGCTGGCCAATTCGACAAGGAGGAAATTTGCGGCTCCGCAATGGGGCCGAATCCCAGGCACCTCGTTCAATTGCTTAAAAAAGCGTCGCTTTTCAATTCGCAATGCTTCAAGTGAGAGCGCGAGTTCCGTACGACGCTCGTCGACAAGGAACGTTTCCGACCACGCTTCGGCCAACCCATTGACAGTCCAGGGCGGCTGCATACGACGCAGTCGATCGATCGATCCGGCTGTCGCGAGAAAACCAAGGCGCAATCCCGGGATGCGCCAGCTTTTTGTGAGAGACCTGATAATGATGAGCGAAGGAAACTCTTCAACCACCGAAAGAAGGGTCTCGTTTTCAGCGTCCTCAACGAATTCGAGGAATGCTTCGTCAATAACCCAGCTCTTGCGACGTTGCCATCTTTTCCCAAACAAGCGGATGAAGCCGGCTCTACGCTGGAATGATCCGGTCGGGTTATTCGGATTTCCAATGACGACAACATCAAACGGCTCCAGAAATTGAGCCCATTCTTCGATTGGCTCAAACCACAGGGTCCGAGGTAAGGTGACGTGCCTGCGTTCGCAATCCACCGCATCGAATGATCTACTGTAATCGCTGAAGCCGGGTTCAATGATTGCCACCTTGCAACCGTCAAACAGACGGGCGACAAGATAGAGAGCTTCGGTGGCTCCGGACGCCGGGAGAACGTGTTCTACGCCGACTCGGTAGAATGCTGCAACCCGATGGCGCAGCGCCTCCGAATCGGTTTGCGGATAACGGCTGATTTGTGCTGCCCAAGATTCCCACTCAAGCGCTGAAACAAAAGGAGCAAAGACATTTAGATTTGAGCTGAAGTCGATGAACTGGTCGCGCGGCAAACCAAATTCGCGTTCCGCATCCAGCAACCTGCCTCCGTGAAATGCCTGAGACACCGTTAGCTTCCTTTCAAAGCCAGTGGCAATCCAGCCACGACGAGCTCAACGTTTGTAGCACAGCGCGCCATGAGCTGATTTGCGCAACCTGACAAATCGCAAAAGACTCTTCCCTCGACCGTTGGCGGCACGAGTCCTCCTCCGACTTCGTCACCTACCAAAATCACGGGTCGCCGCAATTCAAGCGCTACGTCTAGTGCTTCCTGGAGTTCGGCCAGAATCGATTCCGTGGGGCGCCGCTGCGTGAGGTGGTACGAAAGCCAGAGCGTGACGCTGTCCACCAGAAGTAAAGATTCTTCGCTCTCCACGACCTGGTTCCGCAGGTCAAAGCGATTCTCAACCGTTTGCCAATGACGCGGCCGCCGTTTTCGGTGAAGAGCAATTCGGTGCCGCATCTCTTCATCGGCGACCTCAGTTGCGTAGGTAGCTAAGTACCTGACTGGAAGTCCGGAAGCAGCCGCAAGCCTTTCGGCATAATGGCTCTTCCCGCTGCGGCTTGCGCCCAATATGAATCGAAGAGAGGACGGGGTCATGTCTCAATTTTCAACATTTGCGGAAAGGACGGGCCTTAGCCGGAATGTGGCTCGCCAGGAGGCTCGCCCTACCGATCTTAGGCCCGCAAAGCGTCGTCGGTAGGGCGAAGACTTCGGCGAGCTCAGTCGAGCCGCTCCTGCTGAGCCGTCGCGGTTCTTCAGAAAAATCAAATTTCAACATTTGCAGAAACACGGGCCGTCCTTTCTGAAGCGGAGCATTCCGCCGTATGGGATGTTGTGATCGAACGCCCGGGAAAGCGACAGGTTCGCGAACGCCGAATATGCCGCGCGGATGATGCCCGCGTGAGTCACGACAAGAACGTTGGAGCTGATCGGGTCGATTTTCGATATCCCGGTCAAGGCGCGTTTCTGCAGTTGCAAGAATGACTCGCCGCCGGGTGCAGGTGTTGTCACGAAATCGGCGACCCACTCCGAGAACGCTTCGGCTTCTTCGCGCCGAATCGCATCCCATATCCGATTTTCCCAACAACCGAAATCTATTTCTCGCCAAATCGGGTCGAAAACAGGCGTGATTCGAAGTCGATCGGCAATCTGCTCGGCAAGAAGCCTGCATCGTTTTAAATCACTGGAAAGGACTTGATCGGGAAGCAGCCGACATGCTTGCTCGGCAAGCGATTTCAAGGATAATTTGCCCGCCGTCGACAAGTCGACATCCGTCTGTCCAATGCAACGCAGCGTTGCAAATTCGACTGCTGGATGGCGCATGAAAATGAGTCTCATCGCATTCTATCTAGCGAGGCAGCGCCTCAGACCGGCGAGAATGTAAGGATCTCAAGGTCGCGTTGGGAGCAGCGTCGATGGGCGAAGCGGCATCGCTCTTGATTAATGGGCGGATACGGAAAAAAACTTGACTCATCTGCAATCAGTTTTGCTTTTCAAGGATTCTAATGATAGGCGGGAATCGCCCTGCCAGTAACAAGTAGCAAAGAAGTTCGATAAGCTGATTGGTGGCACCGAGGCAGTCGCCGGTAATTCCTCCAATCATCCTCCGAAAAAAAACAGCAGCTGCCCAGACCGCTGCCGCAGCGCCACAAATGCAGGCGAGACCGTCGCGCCCCAGAAAAAGGAGGGCCAGAAAGACCGGCGGCAGGAGTGATACAACAAATTCTCCAAGAGTTATACTATTCGCGAAAGCGCTGGCTTTAGATTCTCCTTCACGGACATACGGACAAGTAAACAAAAGCGCTACTGTGCCGGCACGGCCCATTCCGTTTGCCACGATGAGGGCGCAGAAGGCGACCATCGTTCCCTTCTCAAGCAAGGAACCAAGCAGCAACAACTTCGCCGTAAGCGAAAACCAAAGCGCAATCGCTCCGTAAACGCCCACCGTACTCCCTTTCATTATCGCTAGCCGTTGTCCTGGCGTGCTGCCACCTGCCAAGCCGTCAACCGCATCTGCCAAACCATCTTCATGCAAGGCGCCGGTCACTAAAACGGTCGTCAACATGCACAACAGAACCGCAACAATCGCCGGCAAAACCGGTTGGATGCAAAAAAGCACTGCCCCGGCCAAAAACCCGATCAGCGAACCAACTACCGGAAAATAGACTGCTGAGCGGGGCAGTTCCTCAGCCCGGAAAATGTAAAGACTTCCGACCGGAATTCTTGTCAGAAAAACCACAGCACCGAGAAACCTGTTCATCTGATGCCTGATCTCAGCCGCCCATGTCTTCCCAGTCATCCGACCTTCTCTTCTTTCTCAATAGCGCGTGAAATTCCAGCCGACTCGAAGGTAGCCATTTCGGACAAAATCCTTGCGGAAGCTTCCAGAATCGGCATTGCCAGCGCGGCGCCAGTCCCTTCTCCCAAGCGCATCTTCAGATCGAGCAGCGGTTCGACCCCAAGTAGCTCCAGCGCCCGCCCATGCCCTCGTTCTTCTGAACGATGACTGAAGAAACAGACTTCCCTGCTGTTCGAATCGATATTGAAAGCAGCGGCGGCCGCCGCAGTCGCGATGAAACCGTCAACGACAACCGGCAAACCGGCGTGGGCTGCTTCCAGGATGGTTCCTGTCATCGCCGCAATCTCAAATCCGCCGATCATTCGCAGCCAATAAAGGCCTGCCGGTTCAGTTGCGAGCGGGCTATATATGTGCAGCGCGGCGCGAACCACCTCAATCTTGTGTCGGAGCACTTCATCTCCAATTCCGGTACCCTGACCCGTAACATCTTGCGGGGGAATCCCACATAAAGCGGCGAGAAGAACAGAGGCTGCAGTCGTATTGCCGATTCCCATCTCCCCGATGCCGATCAAATCAATTTGATCTGCGACAGCGATTCGGGTCTGCTCGCGTCCGGCTTCAATGGCCTGGTTGCATTCGACCTGACTCATCGCAGGTTCGCGCACAAAATTCGACGTTCCTTGTCGAACCGAGCGAAAGAAAAATTTGGGATTCGGCAGCAGGTCTTGCGGCCAGACCGCGGCCACGCCGGCATCGATAACATGGACATCGATTTGGCCGTGGCGCGCCAGAACGTTGATCGCCGCTCCCCCGCCCATGAAATTCAAGACCATCTGTCTTGTTACCTCGCTCGGGTAAGCGCTAACATTCTCCTCACATACACCATGGCTGCCTGCGTAGACGCAGATTCGTTTTCGTCTCAGACTTGGCCTGATTGTCCGTTGCAATCCAGCGACGCGTATCGCGAGATTTTCGAGCATCCCAAGCGAACCAGGAGGCTTGGTCTTCCGATTCATTGACTCAAGGGCGAGAGAGCGAATCCTCCCGGAAACGCTTTCCGACACCCTCGCCCGAGCGGAACTATCGGGTTTGACCGTTAGAAGTTCCGCAACTTCGCTCAGTCCAGCATTTTCTAACTCGTTTCCCATTATGTTCACTCTTCACTTTTGCGATGAAGCTTTCTCGCAGCCGCTCAAGGGCGCGCAGTGACAAACCAGTGGCCAAGTATTCGGACTCCAAGTTTACGCTCTCCCGCAGGAGAGCACCTTTTCTCCAGCCTTCACCGACTTTTTAAGCCGATTGGCCCCCGCTGGAACTCAGCAGGCAGAGAATCGTAACTTGATACCGCAGCGCAACTGTGACCGGTTTTCACGGTCTTCCATGAATCCACTGGTATCTCTTCAAAGTTTCAAAAAACCGCCGTCCATCCGATCATAGAACTCCTTGAGTGTCAATTGAAGTTGTTGAGGACGGCTAACGTTGAACG
Organism: Chthoniobacterales bacterium; assembly: GCA_035567275.1. Lineage (GTDB taxonomy): Bacteria > Verrucomicrobiota > Verrucomicrobiia > Chthoniobacterales > JAFAMB01 > DASZHC01. The sequence goes on from DATMQC010000134.1 coordinate 12,627, forward strand.
GGCGGCTCGGAGATCCGCCCCTGCCAGGCGCCCGGATTCACACGGGACGGCTGAGAGATCCGCCCCCATAGGCGCTAACTTGAGCTTACAAAGGCTCACAAACGCGCTACGATGCAGGCGAACCGTCTCGGTTTGCACGGTTTTGGAGCGCGCAAAGCGGGACGCTTCGCCTACTTGCGCTCAAGTTAGCGCTTGTGGAGAACTGCCCTTACTGCGATCGACCTCAGGGTCGGTAGGGTCGCATCTCCGAGGCGACCGATTTTGCGATAGAGTCGGAGCGCCAAGACGACTAACGTTGGACGGGTGGCTCGGAGATCCTGACCTACCAGGACGACCGTACTCCGTACTGAAACAATTCATGGACTCAACTGCAGAGATGCTGATTGACGATAAAACGGGCGCTCCAAATCTCGATCCGCCTAGGACCGGATATTGGATCGGCGGAAAGATCGGTGAATGGGTCCAGGGAGTCGATCAAACGGGTGATCCGATCATCTACTCACTGGCAGTCACGAAATCACCTTTCCAAACACACACGGTCGTCGAGCGATCGGATGCCCTCTCCGTTGTTATTGCGTCGAAAAAGCCGCAGGATCATAGCAAAACCAGAAGAGCTATCCTTGTGTTTGCCGACGCATACGGTTTCGCTCACGATTGCAACTACAGAATTGTCATTGATGGATCGCCGCCACGTGGAAAGGGACTGGGTTCAAGCAGCATCGACGTTGCTTCGGCGCTTGTCGGAGTCAGGAAACAGCGAGGGCTGGACCTCTCGAAAACTGAGCTGTACAAAGTCATGTGCAAAGTTGACCGATCCGACTACTTGTTCGAACCCCAATCCATCGTCGCCGCTAACCCGCTTGACGGCAGTCACAGCTGCGTCACACGCGCTCCCGAATGCTCCCTTTTTGCCTGGGATACCGAACCTCTGAAATCCGTGGAAACTGACGCCTTACGGCATTTGGATCAGAGCCGCAGGCCTTTCGAGAGAGAGTATCGCGACATTTTCGCGATGATTGAAACCGGCGATACCTCGTTGATTCTGCAGGCTGCGACGAGAAGCGCTGAAATAAATAACCGCCTGCTGCCAAAAGCCGGTTTTGAAACAGCGCTGAAATTG
>DATMQC010000135.1:0-4524 GCA_035567275.1 Chthoniobacterales bacterium
CTATTCGGGGCAGGTTGACGGAATTCTTGGGCCGGATACGCGAAGAGCGATCGAGACCTATCAATTGCAAAACAAACGTCCAGTGACCGGCCAACCGGATGCCGGAATGAACGCTTTGCTGGGGATCTTTTAGGGAGGAACGGCCTCCGTGCCGTCCCAATTTTCGCTTTGTTTTGGAACCAAGATAAGTCGGACGGCACAGAGGCCGTCCCTCCCAAGAAAATCGAAACATCGTCAAAAATGGTCGGCTCGGGAGGGGAGCTCGGAGATCTACCGCTGGTTTTTATCGATCTCGTAAATACGCCGCGCTTCCTCGGCGTCGCGTTGAATCTGAGCCTGAAGTTCTTCGATCCCTGAGAATTTTTGCTCAGGGCGGAGATATCGGAGGAAAGCTACCTCGACGTCACACCCGTAAATATCCTTGTCAAAGTCAAACAGGTACAATTCAAGCAGCCTTTCTCCACCTTCATGCTCAATCGTCGGCCGCACACCGATGTTTACCACGCCCCCATATTCCCCTCCGTTGAACCACGCCTTGGCGGCGTAGACACCGTTGGGTGGGAACTGTTCATTATGGGCTCGCAGATTCGCTGTGGGAAAACCAAGGCGTCTGCCCAATCGTCTGCCCTCAGACACCGTTCCAAGAATCGTGAATTCTCTTCCCAAGAGAGAGTTGGCGAAGTCCAAGGCTCCGCATTCGATCGCCGAGCGGACCAAAGTGCTGCTGACCACCTGTTCGCCAACGAGAATGGGAGTTACCGTTCCAAGCTCAAATCCCAATTTTGGCGACAACTCCTCAAGCAACCGGACTGAACCTGAGCGATTGGCGCCGAAGGAAAATTCCCTGCCTACGCAAATCTGCCGAAGCTGATTCGATCCTTTGGCCAGATTTTGAATAAATACCTCGGGGGGAGTTTTCGAAAACTCAGGTGTGAATTGCAGAATCAGCAGGGCGTCGACGCCGAGGGAACGGATCAATCGAATTTTGTGTTGGGTGGAAGTCAAAAGCCTCGGGGCTTTTTCCGGTCGGAGGACACGGACGGGATGGGGATGGAAGGTCACGACAACCGTACTTCCGCCGGTCAACCTGGCACTTTGAAGCGCCCTTCCGATCACCGCCTGATGACCGAGGTGGACGCCGTCAAAAACGCCGATCGCAAGGTGGGTTGGTCCGGAAACGGTTTTGAGTTCGGCGATCTCCTTTAAGACTTCCATAGCGAAAGAAGACCTCATGCGCCTCGCATCCGCGAGACATCCGGCAGCGAGATGATTCGGGATGCGATACGCTCCCGTGTTTCCGTTCTTAATTCCTCAACAGTTACCGATCCATCCACCTTGAAGCGGCCGGATTTTGTTCTCCGTAAGGCAGCCAGGTGGGCGCCGCAACCCAGTTCCTGGCCAAGATCATGCGCGTAGGTCCGCACGTAGAACCCTTTGCTGCAAATGACTCGGAAATCGATTTCCGGCAGTCGGACCGACTGGATCTCGTGCGCATACACATGAACTAGCCGCGGTTCTCGTTCCACGACCTTCCCTTCCCTGGCCAGCTTATAAAGAGGAACTCCGTCCCTCTTGAGCGCAGATACCATCGGGGGAGTCTGGTAAAAATCTCCATGATACTTTGCGAAGGCCGCTTCGATCTGTGAATGAGGGAAATCAGCGACCGGATGGGTTCCGGTGATTTCTCCGTCCCGATCCTGCGAATTTGTCACCTCGCCAAGTTTGATGGTGCCCACGTACTCTTTATCTTCGCTCATCAGCAGATCCTGGATCTTTGTCCCGCGGCCGACCACAATCAAAAGCAGGCCTGTCGCGAAAGGATCCAGGGTACCGCAGTGACCAACTTTCTGCGTTTCGAGCCGGTTGCGGACAATGGCCACCACGTCGTGGCTGGTCATTCCTGCTGCCTTATCGATTAGCAACACGCCGTCATAGGGACTTGGCGATTTCATCAAGCACTCTTTTCAAAACTAAACTGCGCACTTCTTCCAATTTTCCACGAATTCTTGCTCCGGCTGCCCTCGGATGCCCCCCGCCACCAAATTCGCTGCAAATCCTGTTCACATCGATCTTGTCACTCTTTGAACGGGCGCTGAGTCGCACCTTGCCTTCTGCGAGTTCTTCGAAGAAAAGGGCTACAATAACCGTATTGACGCACCGCACATAATCAATGAGTCCATCAATTTCGTCGTGCTGCAAATTAAGACGTTCTTTGGCCTCGTTGGTAAGCATCAGAGTCGCTACCTTGTCATCCGCGTCGAACCTGGCTTTGGGCAAAATTTCGCCAAGGAGCTGCACCCTTTTTTTTGGATAGCTCTCGTAGAGCTTGTTGGAAATAGCTCCCGCGTTGACTCCGCTCTGAATCAGTTCGGCAGCGATTTCAAAAGTGCGGGCGTTGGTATTCGGATAACGGAACGAGCCGGTATCAGTAGAAATAGCGACGTAAAGCGCATCGGCCGCAGCGTAAGTCAGGGGAAGATCTTCAGCCCTGAGAAGCTCATAGATAATTTCACCGGTCGCTGCTGCGACAGGATCGATATAAACCAGGTCGCCATATCCCGGATTGCTGATGTGGTGATCGATATTAACCCATGTATCGCCATGACGGACTGCACTAAGTGCTGAACCCAGCCGTTGCTGACTCGCCGTATCAAGCGCGATGACAACATCAAAGTCCTGCGCTTCGCTCGGCGGCGCCGTAATCAGGTACGACTCTTTCAGAAAGCGAAAGCTTTCAGGCAATCCTTGCTCATTCCAGGCTACAACAGTTTTGCCAAGTTGTTGAATGCTGAGAGCCAAGGCAAGCTGCGAGCCGATCGCATCACCATCCGGCCGGACATGACTGAGAATCGCAAATCTGTTCGCCGTGCAGATTGTTCTGGCGATTTCACGAAACGAGACGTTCATCAATCTTCGCTCGATCTTTCCAGATCCTGCATTATCTCCAGCACCCGGCTCCCCCGCTCGATGGAGTCATCGAGTTTGAAATTAAGATGAGGGGTGTACTTCAAGACAACTCGTTTAGCAAGTTCCCGCTGGAGCGTGCCGCGTTGCTCTTCCAGTTCGGCCAAGACCCGGGTTTTTTGAGCGGGTTTACCAATGACGCTTATGAAAACGTGACATTGTCGAAGATCAGCGGTGATGTCCACCGCATGAACCGTGACCAGGACCTGAGCGCTGAAATTTACTTCACGTGAAATGATTTCGCTCAACTCCCTTTTGATAACCTCGTTTACGCGTTCAAGCCGATGTTTCATAACGACCTCGAATGTTATTGATGGGCAAGACCCGATTACTACAAGCAAATCTTCCCTTCCGATCCAAGTTGGCTTTTCAAGGATTCTAGCCGATATCACAACTGTTGAGGCACTTTCTCGAGGTTGTAGCACTCAATGATGTCGCCGACTTCATACTCAGTAAAATCTCCAAGCTTGATTCCGCACTCAACCCCGGCTCGCACTTCTTTCACGTCATCTTGGAAACGGCGCAGCGTGGCAATTCCTCCGTCGTAGATTGGTTGGCGGCGGCGCAGGACGCGGGCTCGACCCGTACGTAAGATGCGCCCGTCCAGCACGAAAGATCCCGCAACTGTGCCCTTGGAGAGCTCAAACACCTGCCTCACCTCCGCGTGCCCTACAACACTTTCGCGAATTTCAGGGTCGAGCATTCCGACCATCGCTTCCTTCACCTGATCGATCAGCTCGTAGATAATGCTGTAAAGCTTGATTTGAATACCTTCCCGTTTTGCAGCAGATGCCGCCTGATTTTCCACCTTGACGTTAAAGCCGATGATCACCGCATTGGAAGCCGTGGCCAAAAGCACATCGGATTCCGAGATGGGTCCGACTCCGACGTGGATCATTTCAAGATCGATTTTTTTGCTCTCGATCTGATTGAGCGCGGCCGTCAGCGCTTCAGCGGATCCTTGAACGTCACATTTCAAGATGATCTGCAACGTTTTGTGCCCGTCGCCCATCGTGTCGAACAGGCTTTCCAGGGTCGCACGCTGCGGCATCGAAAGCTTCTGGTTTCGCAAATCGGTAAGACGTTCTTCGCTTAACGCCCTGACGGATTTTTCGGCTTCCATGACCGTCAGCTCGTCTCCGGCATTTGGCAGACCGGTGAATCCGAGAACCTTAACGGGCGTTGCCGGCCCGGCTTCCTTGACGCTCTCACCCGCATCGTTGATAAGCGATTTGACCTTGCCCCAGAAACTTCCGCAAATGAACGGCTGGCTAACCCGCAGCGTACCCATTTGCACAATAACGGTTGCCGTCGGACCGCGGCCGGGCTCGACCTGCGCTTCGATGACCGTCGCCCGAGGCGGCACGGTCGGGCTTGCCTTGAGCTCCATGATTTCAGCCTGGAGCAAAATCATCTCAAGAAGCCGGTCAATCCCCTTGCCCTTGGTGGCGGATACAGGAATACAAATCGTCTCGCCCCCCCAATCTTCCGGGGTCAGGCCCTTTTCCTGGAGTTGAGTCTTTACGCGATCGACATTTGCGGAAGGCAAATCGATCTTGT
>DATMQC010000136.1:0-4314 GCA_035567275.1 Chthoniobacterales bacterium
TACCGATTTTTCGAACTGAAATTTATCAGAGCGGACATTCCGGCAGTTTGAAGTCATGCGGGATCAAATCTGATCGTACGGAGCCAGTGCCGAAACCGGTGGCCAAACAAGTCGAGGAGAAGTTGCCGGTACTGTAACTGATACTAGGCTTTGTTTTTGAAAATAGCCTTTTTGCGCTTGCAGGAAAGCCGCGCGCGGTCCACTAGCCTGTTGGCGTACGCCGATGTGGCGGAATGGCAGACGCAACGGACTTAAAATCCGTTGACCCGAAAGGGTCGTGCGGGTTCGAGTCCCGCCATCGGTATACTTCATATGTTCCTAGAAATCAAGAGGTTATATCTTGAAATCCCGGGCTTCTTGACGCGATTTTGGCGGCTGGCGGATGTGCGGGAGCAAGGCATTGACATTCTATTGACGCTCTGCGAGGGTCGATATTGTGGGACTTCGGTATCCGGAAGAGCTTGGACATCTGTCGATTGCGCAAATACATAGTCTGAAGGTCCGGCCCTATCCCTTCTCCAAGACCAGCCCCTGGTGTATCACGGGACTCCGAAACAAAAACGGCAAACGCGCCCGGTTGTTTTTCAAAACCAATTGATGAGCTCCAGAAGCTGCTCCTTGTCGCACCTCCCGAGCTCATTCCTGTTCTGGCGCTGGGAGCATTCGCGGGCCTGCGGTCGGCCGAGCTGGTGCGCTTAGGCTGGGAAGGCATTGATCTCAAGCGCGGGTTCCTCAACGTCCCCGCACGAAAGTCCAAGACCTCACAGCGGCGCCTCATCACGTTTTCTGATAATCTTAGGGCTTGGCTTGCGCCGTACGCAGGCCACACTGGCCCTATCTGGCCGAAAGCTGAGTTTGCGCTTTACCGTGCGACCCGGAAGGCGCGAACAAACGCAAGTCTCGCAAAATGGCCACAGAACGGGCTGCGGCACAGCTTTGCCTCCTACCACCTGGCGAAGTTTCAGGACGCGCCACGAGTAGCGCTCGATTTAGGACATGTTTCGCCTCACACGGTCTTTAATCATTACCGCGAGGTCGTGACGCCGGAGGAGGCTGAGCGCTACTGGAATATCTTTCCAACAGTTCTAGTCGCTAATGTTGTCCCGATCGTCTCCTAACGAATCTGCGCGCCGTGAACAAACCGGAGTACTTCGACAACTTTCTCTTCTTCTTTGATCCGGTAGTAAATCAGGTAATTGCTGTGGACAAGCTTCAAGTAGCCCGGTCGTTTACGGACCTGGCTACCACGGAAAGGCAACGACTCAAGGCTGAGTGCTTGATCAAGTAGCTCACTGCCGAGCTTTTCTGCGGCAGTCGGATTGTCGGTGCTGACGTAAGAGACAATTTCCCGCAGACTGTCGTGGGCAGTCTGTTGGATGAGGACCTTGTACATGCCGACGATTACCGGCTAGGCCGAGCTACAACGCTCTTTACCATTTCACGAGTTTCTTTAATCGTGTAGACCTTGTTACCGGCATCCGCATGCGCAGCATCTGAATCGAGCTGGGTTAAGAACTCTTCGCTTTCCTCTTGATTGAGTAAATCCCCAGCCAGGAAGCTGCGGAGAGCCTCTTTTTCGCTTGGACTTAAATTTTTAACCTCTGCGAGTAGTTCAGCGAAACTCATGATCCATACTTATTCTAAACGAAGTCGCCTCTAAGCTCCAGGAAGAAGGTCACGAGGGCGGTCCGCTTTCATGCCCACGGACGCCGTCAAAGCGCGCGAAAAAATTCCCGGGAGGGGGACATTTGACCTCCCGTTTTTGAGCACCTTTTCAAACCGATAAAACCGGAGAGGATCTCAATCCTCATTTGAGCCTATCACGGATTGAGATTTTGGCTTTTTCCCAATCCGAGAAAGTAGCCTCACCGGACTCGACCCTCCTCTCCGTTTCTTCAAGAACATCCTTGATGCCCAGATAATATTCGCGCTCAACTTCCTCGAAGCTCATTCGCCCGCGCGAGGCTTCCCACTACCCGAGCCACCGGCATTCGCGTTCCGCCAATCACTGGCTTGCCGTGACAGATCTTCGCGTCGGACGATTCGTTCATTCATAGGCTAAATCCGTATGAGCGAGTTATTCGAACGTTTCCACGAGTGACCAAAAAAGAGCTTGTCAATCAATCGAGATCCAAGAACGCCTCCGGCCGCATCTTGAAACGGCGCGCTAGACGCTTGGCGTGATCCAGGGTGATGGAGCGCGCGCCAGACATGATTTTGGACACTGTTCCTTGCTCGATATCCAGGACTTTGGCGAGCTCGGCTTGAGTCATGCCGCTGGATTCGGTAACGGCCTTAAGCAGTTCAAGGCCGGCTAACTGCGGTTTCGTTCTCCGCTTCTGGGAAATCTCGTATTCGGTCACCAAGCTCCCGAGCATCTTTGCATAATCGAACTGATCCTGGTTATGAGCCCGGACAGCGACCCAATCCATCACGCGGATCATCTCCCTGTTCTCAGCTTCATCATGAACCGGTCGAGGCAATAAGATACCGCACAGTTGCTCGAAGCTTTCGGGTGCCGTCTCAGGCAACTTAGTTTCGGACGTCTTCATAATTCGCTTTTCCATTCTTGCTTGGCGTATTCTGCATGAGTCAGCAACCGTAGGACAAAGACGGTCTGCGTGTTGAAGTGAACTGCCGCAATCAAGCGATAAGCGCTCTTCCCGTGGCCAAGATTGAAAATGCAAACAGCGAGCATCAAACTCTTTCCCGCAGGTATCCGGAAGATTCGGCGATATTCGACGCGACAAAGACTTTCGATGGCTTCGCGCGGATGCTTAATGAATTACCAGCCTTCCCGCTAATCATTGTAGATTTCCCTGCACAGGCAACCGACTTTCTGTTGTCCGCGGCGAGGCATTTTAAGCTCGTTGAATTCTTCGAACAATCATGCATTCGGCCAACGCTGCTCGTGTTTGCCGCCGACGATCCAACGGCGAAAGAATCGGCCGCCGAGACGGTCCGCTTCTTTGGCGACCACGTTGACTATCTGCTGGTCGAGAATCCGGCTAAATTCAAAAGTGATGAATTCAAGAGGACGGCACTGAGCGCCTGGCTGGCACAGCGATCGACGCCGACCCTACGAATACCTGCAATAACTGCCCTTACCATGAACGCTTGGGAGGCTTTGGAGCGCAAACTCAAGCGTTACCTGCCCCTGGCGGAAGCGTGCCAACAGAAAGAATTGCACGAGCTTAGCCGGTATGAGCTTGGATTCTTGCGGGATCGGTTTCTGGTTCAGTTTGAAGATTATGCCAGTCAAGTTCTCCCGGATATCAACCTCGTGAAAAACAAGGTGACTCGGCTTGTCGGACCCCGAACAGAAACGCAAGACCCGCTGAGCGATCCATTCCTACTCACCGTATGATCGACAGGATGTTGCTGGAGTCCAACCAACTGCCGGAGAAGCCCGAGTTGGGAATCCTTCTGAAGGGGTGCGTTACTGATGCTGAGCGCAAGGCAGTCCATGAAGCCTTTTACACGTTTGCGCAGGGCGACCCAGGCGGTTTTAGCGTTCAGTTCACTGTTCTGCTCCAGGCTCATGCGCGCATCCTGAAATGCGCTCCGGAGCAGCTCAGAAAAGCTCTCGCGATGGAGTTAGAGCACATAACCGAGGTGATCGTTTCTAGCCGATCACTTCTGAATAACTCCGCAAGCACAATCACGAAAGACGCTGCGGACATCCACGACCAGGTCGTTTGGCTTGCCGAATTCCAACGTGAGTTGCGAGTATTGGTTAGCAAGATGCGGGAAAGCGAGGCCGCGGCCCGCGAAAAGTCCTGAGGAAAGCGCTGGCCCCAATCGGGGCGTCCGCGGAACTACCCCCGACAATTTGCATACCCATTACGTCTCGATAGAACTCCGCCGTCACGCTCGGGTCTTTCGCATACAAACCGACGTGATGGATCCCAATATTGCTGCAACCACCTACGCTTGGCCCCCGTTTCGGTCTTCTTTTTCTCTTCGCTCATGTTTGTTCTCATCGTAAATAAAATTTCGATCCAAGTTCGATGTTTCAAACAGACGCTAGGATTCCAGGGACCGATCGTTTTTTGTTTCAATCGCCGTAATCGTTGCTTCAAATTCCCTCGTTAGCGGAACTTCGCCGACGTGAGGCGGTTTTTGCTTCGTGGCCTTTACTTCGACCAAGTCGGAATCAAAAATCAAAATGGACCTCTGGGTGCATTTAAACAAACGACACAAAAGTTCCACAGGGTTAACAATGGTTAACGAGAGCGCGGTCACCTCGGTGTTTGCTGCGATAGAGCCCGCCAGAGTGTATGTCGGCCTACTTGCAGTTCGGCGGCAACCTGA
>DATMQC010000137.1:0-11196 GCA_035567275.1 Chthoniobacterales bacterium
GGAAGGACTCAAGTCGAAATGCCAGCAGTCGTTGCTGTGTTCGGCTTGAAAACGGACCGCCGCAGGCTGCCGGCGCAACGTCTCGTGGCCAAAGAGGAGAAGACACGAAACGGAATTTGAAGCACGTTAAGGACCGCGCGGCGAACCTGGCCGAGCGGCCCCAGCGGGTTAGTTCGGTGACGAGGATCACGTCGACCGTGCGGGCCTGCGCCAATGCCAGGACCTTCTTGCGTTCGGCGCGCTCCTGCTTTGGCCCGGGGGCGATTTCATTCCAGACCCCGACGATTTTGTAGCCAGCCTTCTTGGCGAAGGCGCACAGGTCCCGCTCCTGGCGGGCACAGGTTTGGTCGGCGGTTGCTATCCGGCAATAAAGCGGCGCAGCCTGTCCCAATTGAACCCTTCGTCCCAAAGACCCCAGAAAAAGGGCATTTTCGTGTGGCAAAGTGTTGGTCCATTTAAACCGCACTTCAACAGGGACAAATATGCCACATCGAGAACTGCTCACCAAGTCACAGCGGCTCAGCCTCCAAGCTCCGGCGAGCGATGAGCGCGGGATGGTGCGCCACTACATGCTGAGCTCCGAGGATCTAGCTCTGATCAATCGTCGCCGCGGCGATCCCAATCGTCTTGGCTTCGCGCTCATGCTCTGCTATCTGCGTTTCCCAGGGCGGATACTTCAACAAGGCGAGCAACCACCCGCTGCGCTATGCGCCTTTGTTGCCGAGCAACTGGGCTCGATGCGGCACACTTCGGCGATTATGCCGAACGAGATCAAACTCGCCGGGAGCATGTCCTTGAGATTGAAACTGCCCTGGGGCTTCGCCCGTTGACCCGCGTCCTGTATCGAGAACTCGCGCCGTCGCCAACAGCTTCCGCTCCAACCAACCTCCCGGCGCGATCATTATCTATCATAGCCCCGCGGGCAATTCAGTCGGCTACACAGATGATGCAATGTTTGTCGGCTCTTTCATCACCGAGTTATGCGAGCGGTCGAAGGTGCCGCCGTTTGAAGGGTGACGAGCCCATTTCAGTTTTACCGGACTCGCAGGCGAAATGCGGCCCTCTCTGTCGGAAATCAACATAACCCTGTCTTCGTATTCCTGCTGTACGCGTTCGCCCATCCCGGTCGCTCTTCGCAATCCTCACCGAGAGTCGAGCAAAGGGATGTTCAAAAGTGACATGGCACTTTTTGAACACGAGAACGGGTTTTTTCGCGGTTCCCGCCGCTTCGACGATCTCGGACTTATTTTGGATGCCAAGAATCACCGCGAGATCCTCGAAACCTCGATGCTCTTGAGCCGCAGCAAACAATGCAGGCTCTTCTGAGGGCTTCCGGCCTGGAATCAGATGAGGAAACCAGTAAAGAACTTGAACTTCGTCAACCGACTCATTGTGCCGCCGATTCTTTGAGGGGCTCTCACCGGGTCCTCGGATAGTGTCGCTAAGAAGATCTTGAATAGCTCGTTCCGGATGGGAACCATGTCCTTCAAGGTCCGAATTAACGCGGCGTGGCGGTCTTCCTCTGCGCGAAGCGCCAGGTAATAACTAGGCATCTCCGCATTGAGTGCGACGAAGTAATCTCGTTCTGCCGTCCCGAAGCCAAACCGGCAAACCTTCCCGCCCGTCACTTTCCGAACCTCCCGGGTAGGGAGGTCGAAGCGTCAGCTTCGGGTGGACCGCAAAGCAGTAGAAAGAGGTGGATGCCTATGGAATTGTTGCAACAAATGTTACCACTGTTGCTACTAGCGGTGCTCCAGAAGACATCGTAAGTCCCTTCAGTTGAAGGCGTTATTCCATCCTCCCCACTCTCGCTGGGCGTGATACTCATAGTTTGAAAACAGATTGTTTTGCAAAAACCGAACCCAGGGTATGCTGGGTCTTCCTAGCGTTCGCAACCATGCCCCTCCTAGGCTGCATAGCAGACGATTTCACCGGTGGAACAGACCTGGCAAGCAATCTCGTTAAGAGCGGCTTTCGGGTGGTGCAAACAATTGGAGTTCCGGAAGCTTTCCGTTCGCTCGATGAAGTCGATGCCGTGGTTGCCGCGCTAAAGACCCGCACCAGCTCGGTTGAGTTCGCTGTGAGCGAGTCCAGAAAAGCGCTTGAACGGCTCAGATCCGTCGGATGCCGGCAATTCTATTTCAAATATTGCTCAACGTTCGATTCAACGCCTCAAGGAAACATCGGGTCTGTGATCGAAGTTCTTTTGCGGGAACTGAATGAAGCGTTCACAATCGCCTCCCCTGCTTTTACCGACAACGGGCGAACGGTGTACCACGGCCATCTTTTTGTTTACGATCAGCTTCTGAACGAGAGCGGGATGGAGCGCCATCCACTCACGCCGATGACCGACCCGAACATCGTTCGCGTGTTGGCCGCGCAAACCAGTTTGTCCGTCGGCCTGGTGCGCTCGCAAACGATACGTCAGGGTGAAACAGCCGTGGAGGCGGCTTTTGAGATGCTGCAAAGTCAGGGCATCGGCATAGCAGTCACCGACGCCACATCGAACGACGATCTTGTAATTCTGGCCAGAGCGGCGAACGGAATGAAATTGGTGACCGGAGGCTCCGGTCTCGCACTCGGTTTAGGTGAGAACTTTGCCCTGCGCGATCGACCGGCGTCAATCTTCACCGCGCCGCCAGGGCGGCGAGCGATCCTGGCGGGAAGTTGTTCGCAGATGACGTTAAAACAGATCGACCGAGCGAAGGACCACTTTCCATCATTCCGGGTCGAACCGCGGAAGCTCCGGTCTGATTTTGAGGCAACTTTTGAAGAGGTCTTGCGCTGGATGCGCGACAACTCGTCGTCCCCTGTCCTCGTGTATACAAGCGCCGCTCCGGACGAGCTCGTCTCCGCCCAGAAACAGATCGGAATCGAGCAGGCCGGAATTCTGTGTGAGAAATTCCTCGCATCGCTTGCCGCCAGACTGGCAAATGACGGCTACTCGCAGTTCATCGTTGCGGGCGGTGAAACGTCTGGGGCGGTCGTGAAGCAACTCGCGGTCGATTTTCTGCAGATCGGGCCTGAGATAGCACCGGGTGTTCCCTGGACTGTTGCGTTCGGTGCGAAACGCAAAATTGCCCTGGCGCTCAAATCGGGAAACTTTGGATCGGAGCAGTTCTTTATCGAGGCATGGCAGCTCCTCGATGCGGGGATATGAAACGCGAACAGCAACTTCGAGAACAAATTGTCGAAGTCGGATTGAACTTGTATCGCCGCGGGCTGAGCCCTGGGAGCAGCGGTAATATCAGTGTACGCGCGGCGGATGGCTGGCTGGTCACACCAACCAATTCTTCTCTCGGAAATCTCGATCCCGGCGTTCTTTCCAAGTTGGACTGGAACGGAAATCTGCTTTCCGGCGAGAAGCCAAGCAAAGAAGCCTTTCTTCATCTTGCGATGTACCGGAAGAGGCCGCAAAGCGGCGCTATAGTGCATCTCCACAGTACGTTTGCTGCTGCCGTCTCATGTCTCGACGGCCTTGACTCAAAAAGCTGCATTCCACCGATCACGCCCTACTTCGTTATGCGCGTCGGGAAACTGCCGTTGTTACCCTACTATCGACCCGGAGACAAATCTCTAGCCGACGAAATCGACCGGTACGCGGCCAGGCATTCCTCTGTTCTTCTGGCAAATCACGGTCCCATTGTGTCGGGCATTGATTTGCAATCTGCGATGTATTCAGCCGAAGAGCTGGAAGAGACTTCGAAGCTTATGCTCTTATTGCACGGCCGGCCGATCCGTACGCTTAACCAGGCCCAGCTACAGGAGCTGCGCGAAACGTTCGGGGCCGAATGGGAATCCTGAAATTATGCCTGAACTTAAGAAAATTGGATTCGTTGGGTTGGGTGCCATGGGATTTGGTATGGCATCGCAACTATTGAAAAACGGATTTCACGTCGCGGCGGTCGATACGCGATCGGAAGTAAAGCCGCGCTGGATCGACGGGGGTGGCGCGTGGTGTGATTCGCCCTCGGCAGCTGCGATCGATGCGGATGCCGTTGTTGTAATGGTCGTCAACTCGGAGCAGGTCGATGCAGTGCTTTTTGGAGGAAATGGCGCTTTGAAAAGCTTGCGAAAAGGGAGCGTCGTAATCGTCGCCAGCACGGTGTCTCCCTCCTACAGCAAGGGTTTGGGAAAACAGCTTTCAGAAGCCGGCTATCTGTATCTCGACGCACCGGTCAGCGGCGGCGTGGTCGGCGCGGAGTCTGGAAGCCTATCGATTATGGCGTCGGGATGCGACGCCGCTTTTGAGGCGGGCGAACCGCTGCTGAGGGCGATGGCAACCAAAATCTATCGCGTAGGAGCGGAGGCTGGGCTTGGCTCGGTAGTAAAAACGGTTAACCAACTGTTGGCTGGCGCGCACATCACTCTTGCAGCTGAAGCGATGGCTTTCGGCACAAGAGCCGGCGTAGACCCGAACGTCCTCTATGAGGTAATTTCGCACAGCGCCGGTTCTTCATGGATGTTTAACAATCGTGTGCCGCACATGCTGGCCGGCGATTTCACTCCCCGGAGTGCGGTTAACATATTCGTGAAGGATCTTGGCATCGTTCTGGATGTGGGGCGAGAGCTGAAATTTCCGCTGCCGATGGCGGCGCTGGCGCATCAGATTTTCGTGGCCGCTGCTGCTGCTGGCCTTGGAGCACAGGACGATTCCGCCGTCGTAAAACTGTTTCAAAATTTGAGCGGGGCCTCGGTGTCTGAAACAAGGTCAGAGAGGTAGGGTCGCATCTCCGAGGCGACCGGTTTCAGAATGACGCCGTAAGTTCAGCGCGACTAAGGCTGACGGCCCGCTCGGAGATCGGACCCTACCAGAGCGTGGGCTGGCGTTAGCCAAAAAATGGTACACGAACACAAGAACCCAAGTTCACAAAGGGCCGCAGGTATTTGTGAGCGTAAGGCGGTTTCTTTGCGATTTTCTTGTTCGATGCTAGTTTCGGTGTCCTTCGTATGAACTACAAAGAGACGCTGAATTTGCCGAAGACTGAGTTCCCGATGAAGGCCAATCTGACCCTCAGGGAACCGGAGATTCTGGCTCGATGGGAAGCCGAAGATCTTTATGGGCAAATTCAGGATGCGCACGAGAACGATCCTGTGTTTGTGCTGCATGACGGTCCGCCGTTTGCCAACGGCGATGTCCACATGGGTACGGCCCTCAACAAGATTCTAAAGGATCTTATTGTAAAGAGCCGGGCCATGGCCGGTTTCAAAGCGCCTTATATACCCGGCTGGGACTGTCACGGGCTGCCGATAGAGTTCAAGGTGGTCAAAGAGTCAAAAGGGCTTTCACCTTTGGAGGTCCGCAAGCGATCAGAACAATATGCGCGAAAATATATCGACGTTCAAAAGCGGCAATTCCGCCGCCTTGGGGTCTTTGGCGATTGGAATCATCCTTATTTGACGCTTGATCCCTCCTATGAGTCGACAATCCTGCGGGTCTTTGCGGACATCGTAGAAAAGGATTTGGTTTATCAAAGCAAGAAGCCTGTCTTCTGGAGCACCGGAGCTCAGACGGCCCTCGCAGAGGCTGAGGTTGAGTACCGGGAGCGAACCGATCCGTCAATCTATGTCAGCTTTCCAATTCGAACCGGCCCGTTAGCCGGCCGGACTTCGATTGCGATCTGGACAACAACACCCTGGACGATCCCAGCGAATCTCGCCATCACTGTCCATCCGCACCATACGTACATAGCCCAGAAATTCATTCATCACGATCGTCCCGAACCCAGAGATCTGCTTCTGGCTGCAGATTTGGTCGAGTCATTCGCTCGGGAAAGCGGCTGGAAACCGATCGGCGCGCCTTACGCAGCGCTTAGCGGCTTGGAAATGGAAAAATGGGTCTGCCGCCATCCATTCCTGGAACGCGATTCGATCATCTTGACAGGCGAACATGTCACGCTCGATGCAGGAACGGGTTGCGTGCACACCGCGCCAGGTCACGGCGAGGAAGACTATCAAATCGGCTTGAAATATGGTCTTCCGTTACTCTCACCGGTAGACGACAACGGCAGGTACACCGAAGAGGTGGGTGTTTCGGAATGGGTCGGAAAGTACGTTTTCGATGCCAACGCCGACGTCATAGCTCGGCTCGCCAAGGTGGGCAGTCTTCTTGGGCATGAGGAGTACCATCATACTTATCCCTATTGCTGGCGCTCCAAGACACCGGTGATCTTTCGAGCGGTGGAACAGTTCTTCATCAAAATTGCCAGAATCAAGGCCGCAGCACTTGCGGCGATCGACAAGGTGAAATGGGTGCCTCCGTGGGGGCGAAATAGAATCTACAGCACAACCGAATCCCGGCCCGATTGGTGTATCTCCAGACAGCGGAGTTGGGGTGTACCGCTCCCGGTATTCTACAAGGATGGAAAACCGATCTTGAACGCCGACTGGATTCGCAAATTCGCCCGTCTGGTTGAAGAGTGTGGGACAAACGTCTGGTATGAACAAGGAGATGCCGAGCTGGCCGTCGCTCTCGGCTTGCCGGGGGGGCTCACGCGCCGCAACGACACGCTGGACGTCTGGATCGATTCCGGCGTTAGTCATGAAGCTGTTCTGCGCCGGAACCAGGCGCTACACTGGCCAGCCGACGTCTACATCGAAGCCACGGATCAGCATCGCGGATGGTTCCAATCCTCGCTGCTCACCAGTGTTGCCCTGAGCGGTCAGGCTCCGTATCGGGAAGTCCTGACACATGGTTTTGTCGTAGACGTGGATAGCAGGCAGAAGATTTCGAAATCACAGCAAGGTGCCTATTCGAAACCAACAGAAGCTGATCACTACATTAACAAATACGGGGCAGACATAGTCCGTCTCTGGGTATCGAGCGTCAACTACACTGACGAGGTTCCGTTCGGAGAAAAGATGTTTGATCAATTAACCGACACCTATCGGAGGATCCGTAACACGCTCCGAATCCTGCTGGCGAATCTTTTTGACTACAACCCAGTCGCCGATCTCGACGCAGAGCTGACGCTTGTCGATCGTTGGCTTCTGTCCCGTCTGCAACAATTGATCCGACACTGCCGGGAAGCTTATGCGCAGTATGAATTCCATAAGATCTACCACGCAATAAATCAGTTTTGCTCAGTTGATCTCAGCAGCCTCTATATCGACATCACAAAGGATCGGCTGTACTGCGACCCCTCTTCCTCTCCACGACGGCGCGCCACCCAGAAAGTGATGTATCAGGCCCTGGATCTCCTCACCCGATTGTTGGCGCCAATCCTGGTTTACACGGCAGAGGAGGCATGGACGCATTTCGGCAAGTCGGAGTCGGTGCACCTGGAGCGATTCCCAGAGCCTGACCGCGAACAGATCGATTCGTCAGCAATGCGCGAAGTCGATTCTTTGCTTGCTGCCCGGTCCATCGTGTCGCAGTCGATTGAGACCGCCCGCCAACAAAAATTGATCGGGAACGCGCTCGAGGCGCACGTCAAGCTTTCACTGCCGCATACCGATCCAATCCATCAAATGCCATTGTCGGAAGTCGCAGAATTCTTGATCCTCAGCGATATCCAGTTAGAGGCAACCCAGGATGAAACGTCCGCGGTTGTGACCAGAACAGCGCACCGGCGCTGCGACCGCTGCTGGCGTCACCTGGCGACAGTAGGCATCGACTCAGACCACCCTGGGCTTTGCGATCGCTGCGCAAGCGTCGTGAGGGATCTCACTGTCGAAAGATGAAGTATTTGATCTATCTGAGTCTCCCTTTGTTAGGTTTGGATCAACTAACAAAATGGCTCGTCCGGCAACAGATTCCGTATGGATCAGAAGTTCCTGTCATCCCCGGCTTTTTCAGTCTCGTCCATGTCTCGAATACCGGTGCCGCATTCAGCATGTTTACCGGAAATAACATCTTCTTTGTATGCCTCGCTCTTGCGGCCCTTGCCGTAGTGATCTTTTTGTTAGTTCGGGATAGCTTTGAGCATTCAATTTCGCGGCGAATGGCTCGAGCGACAAAGATTTCGTTTGCCCTGCTGGTTGCGGGTATTTCTGGTAATTTGAGTGATCGCGTCTTTTTCGGCGCGGTAACCGATTTTCTGCACTTTTATGTGCGCGAATACGCGTGGCCTTCGTTCAACGTAGCCGATAGCTGTATCTGTGTAGCAGCGGGCCTTCTCTTACTGACATCGTTTCAGAGAAGCCGCGAGGATGTAAAGCAGCGAAGATGAGGACACCGAGGAAGGGAATTTCACCACAGAGGCACAGAGAACACAAAGTTGAGGGAAAATGGAAATCGGGTGCTGATAAGGCGCGACCGCTTCCTGGACTCGAACGGTAAAGTCGTCTTGGACGTAAAGGGCGAAGATGAGGACACCGAGGAAGGGAATTTTCACCACAGAGGCTCGGAGGACACGGAGATAACAATAACTTGATATTAACATGTTATAATATATTCTCTGGACATGAACGAAATACTCAATCGTCTGAGCCGTGTCGTCATAGGACGTGCGATCGAAGTTCACAAAGAGCTTGGTCCGGGGTTGCTGGAGTCAGCATATGAGGAATGCTTGGCTCACGAGTTCAAAATGGTTGCGCTGAGGTTTGAAAGACAAAAGCCGATCGCCTTAACGTACAAAACGGTGAGCCTGGAATGCGGCTACCGAATTGACTTTCTGATCGAAGATCGACTCGTAGTTGAGATTAAGAGCGTCGATGCACTGTTACCAATATTCGACGCGCAAATCCTCACCTACATGAGGCTCGCTGACAAACCGCTCGGACTTTTGATGAATTTTAACGCGCAAACCCTCAGAGACGGCCTAAGAAGATTTATTCGTTGACTCACGTCTCCGCGGTGAATCCCGGTCGAGTCAAGACCTTAGAAACGACTTCATCGTTTGAACCAAAGAACGCGGACTCGCGCCCTATCAGCACCCGATTTTCCCCTCCCCCTAAATCTTTGTGTCCTCTGTGCCTCTGTGGTAAAATCTTCCTCTCCGCGCCCTTCTCAATGCCCTTTCAGAGGATTGAGCATTTCGTTCATGTCCACAGAGTATATTATAACATTTTTTTATCACGTTCTTTCTATCTTTGTGTCCTCTGTGCCTCTGTGGTAAAATTCCCCTCCGTGTCCTCTCAATGCCCTCTGGGCACCGGTCGATGCCAGTCAAAAGCCGCTGTCACTTCCTTGCCAAACAGATCCCTCTCAATTGCCCTGAATTCCAGTTCAGCAGCATTAGGAATGATTTCCCGCGGCGGAAATACCCGGAAAGGCGGCCCGTCCGCGGTTCCAAGAAACTTGTACGCCGTATCACCTTTTGCTCTGACTCCGAACGCTACGGATGGAACCATTCCAGAAGTAACCTCGGCCTTAACTTCCCAGCGATCCTCAAGCTCACTCGTACGGGCCGCGGTGAGTCGCAGTTCACCCAGTTGTTCGGATCCGGGCTCAATCGGATGCGGGTTCCGCAAGACAAGGACGGAGCACGCCGCTAGTTCGATCGAAATCCTGTTGTCCGGGCCGGGGCCGAAACTGATGCCTTTCGCTCCCGACGAATAGACTTTCTCCCAGTTGCCTGCCGGCGAGAACACCTTCACATCGGCCTTGCGCGTTTCAGAAGAATTATTCAACGCGACCAGCATTTCCTCAAAACTGTTCGGATCAATTCGGGCAACGGCCAAGATACCAGGCTTGTCATCCGCATATTCAACTATTTGTATACCACTTTGGAGCGGCGGATTGTTGCGCCGGACGGTAGCTATTTCGCGAATGGCGCGAAACAGCGGGTGGTCCTCGTTGAATGCCGGAGCTGAGGCGTCCCCGCCTCCAATTCGCTTCTCGGCCAAGTATGCGGGCACTTTCGACTCAAACATATCTTCGCGTGCCGCGACATCTGCTCCCTTTCCCGTAAAACCTTGCTCGTCCCCGTAGTAGATTGAAGGGATACCTCTCGTAAAAAACATCAGGGCGTGAGCCAGTATATCCCTGGCAAGCAACTCTTCTTCAGCGGCCTCCGAAAGGTCATTCGATAAGAAGTAACCAATCCGCCCAATGTCATGATTGCCCAGGAAGGTCACGAGCCCGTAAGCGTTTGCAGAGGGAGTGATGTAGTAGCTATCCTTTGCAAAAAACTCCACCAGGGACCGCGGAGTGCCTGCGCCGGTCGCAAATGTGTGCGCGGCCCGTTGAAATCCAAAGTCGAGCACCGACGATAATCCGGCCCGGTGAACAAACTCCGAGACAAAGGCGGGATCAGGATCATACACCTCGCCGAAAATAAAGAAATCCTTTCGGCCGGCATTTTTAGCCACTTCCGACATCGCCGGGATAAATTTCAGCCAGAATTCATTGTTAACGTGCTTGACGGTATCGAGGCGAAAACCGGAAATCGGGAAGTTTTTGATCCAGTCCGCATAGATATCAATCATCCCTTGTACGACACGCGGCTGTTCGGTAAACAGGTCATCGAGTCCGGAGATATCTCCATATTGCGCACTCTCTCCTCCGGTCGAGGCTTCGCCTCGGTTGTGGTAAACGGTGGGATCGTTCAACCAATCGGGTTTCTTGATTTTTCGATCGGCCTCGCTTGGAAATGCAGGAGGAATCGGGAAACTGATATCCGGATCGAGCTTTGGGAAATCAGGCCTGTCTATGTAGTCGCGATCGTCAAACGGTTTTCCATCTGCGTCCCGGTATGGCTTCGAAAACTTGTATTGATACTCGTGAACGCCATTTTTCGGTTGGATAACATCAGCAGTATGATTGACGACAATATCTAAAATTGTTCCAATCTTGTGCGCATTGGCGTGGTCGACCAGACGTTGTAAATCCTCTTTCGTTCCGAAATGCGGATCGACATCTGTGAAATCAAGAATCCAGTAGCCATGATATCCCGCTTTCGGGGCTGCGCCTTCCCCATAGTTCTGGACGGCGCGGTTTTTAAAAATAGGTGTTAACCAGATTGAGTTAACTCCCAGATGGCTGAGATAATCAAGCTTTGTGTCGATCCCCTGGAGGTCGCCTCCATGGAAAAAATCGGAATTCGCAGGATCAAAACCGCTCACTTTTGGGTCATTCGCCGGGGCGTTTCCCGTGTCATTGCCAGGGTTTCCATTACAGAATCGATCCGGCATCAGCAAATAGATCAAATCACCTTGCTGCGCCAAACGAACACTCGGGCGGAAAAACGTTTCCTGTCCAAGCGCAACTGAACATCCCAGAATGAAAACGAAGGGGAACCAGAAAACTCGCAT
>DATMQC010000138.1:0-2714 GCA_035567275.1 Chthoniobacterales bacterium
AACCGATTGTTTTCTCTCCGTTGTCGAGCTCTCTCCGATGAACGGAGAGGCTTGGCTAGAGCTGACTTGGTGCCTTGCGGAACTCGGTCGCTGGGAAGAATGCGAATTGGCCGCACGGAAATCTACCGAGATTTTCCCTAAAACCGCCGCAAGCTGGGGAAACCTGGCCCTGGCGCTCAGCAGGGTGGGAAAAATGATCGAAGCAAAGCAGGCAATCCGGCGCGCGATCCAACTCGACCCCGCTGATGCGCGAAACCGCGCGATCTCAGAAACCATAGTCCCAAGGACCGTGGACAAAGGCTAGCCCTTGTCCACGGTCCTTGGGACTATGGTTTCTAACCGGCTGCAGACCTCCACAATTCCATTCCCAATGGCATCGACCCCAAGATCAATCTCATCCGCTGTCACACAGAGGGGCAACATGAGAACGATGACATCACGGATCGGACGCGTGAGCAGGCCGTGGCGTCGTGCAGCGAGGCAAATTTGCGATCCTACCTGGTCACGCCAATCGAATTGATCTCCACTTTTTTGGGCAACCTCAATCCCAGCGATAAATCCACACCGCCGGATTTCGCGCACATTTACCAGACCGTCTATCCCGCGAAGCCGTTCAGCGAGGTGTTCGATCTTCGGCTGCAGCTTCTCAAGTACCCGCTCCTCTTCAAAAATCGCTAGATTCGCCAGGGCTGCGGCGCAGCCCAGCGAATTGCCGCAGTAGCTGTGGCCATAAAAGAAGGTACGAAGCTCTTCGTAAGAACCCAGAAATCCAGCAAACACCCTATCGGTCGTGAGAGTCGCTGCCAAAGGGAGATAGCCGCCCGTTAAGCCTTTCGCAAGTGCCAAAAAGTCGGGAAACACTTCCTCGCGTTGGCACCCGAAGTACCTTCCCGTCCGTCCGAAGCCCGTCATTACCTCGTCGAAAATCAGAAAGACCCCATTTTCATCGCACCATTCGCGCAAAGTTTTCAGCATCCCGACTGGCCACATCCGCATACCGGCGGCTCCCTGGATTAACGGTTCGATGACCAACCCGGCTACTCGTGAAGCATCGATCGCTGTAAGACCCTCAACCGATCCAATTCGAGTGACAGGAAATTGATGCGACTTAAAGCGATCATGAAAGACCCCGATTCCACCAAGACTGGAGGCGCCGAGAGTGTCCCCATGGTAGGCATTTTCAAAAGAAATAAATCCAAGCTTTTGTGAATGCCCGTTCTGGAGGAAATATTGGATGGCCATCTTGATCGCAACCTCGATTGCGGTAGAGCCGTCGTCTGAATAAAACACGCGCGTCAAAGAAGAACCGGGCAACATTGCGACAAGGCGCTTCGCCAACTCGGCGGCTTTTGGATTCGTGAAACCAAGAATCGAAGTATGCGCCACGTGCGCCAGTTGCTCGCAGATAGCGCGATTAAGGGTCGGGTGATTGTGCCCATGGATATTGGTCCAAATGGACGAATTGCCATCGAGATAACGTTTGCCCAGGCTGTCCTCTACCCATGGACCATGACCGGCGACCAGTACGAGCGGCTCGTGATCGGGCGCAATCCAGTCGCGCATCTGCGTAAACGGATGCCAGACATGTGCTTTGTCGAGCTGGATGAGATATTCGGTGTCGTATGGCATGTGCGTCTGCGGGAGTTCAGGAGTTACAGGAGTTCAGGAGTTGCAGAATGAGACAACGATTTCTCCGCGGCAAAGAATCGACTGCGCTCAGGTTCGACGCCAAGTATCCGGTATTTCCCTCCAGACGGCGAAGCTCCTGAACTCCTGCAACTCCTGAACTCCTGGCTTCTCACCTAACGCCCCAAAGACTTCGCTACTTCTCGCACCAAGCGAGGTCCGTGATAAACAAAACCTGTATAGAGCTGGATTAGCTCCGCTCCCGAGTCGAACCTTTCTCGCGCGTCATCGGCATTCATTATACCGCCAACAGAGATCACTGGAAGCGAGCTTTGCCTTCGAATATGACGGAGGATCTCGAGGGAGCGGGTTCGCAAAGGCCTTCCGCTGAGCCCACCCGGCTGGCGCTTTTCTTCCGGAACTGTTTGTTGATCGGTCGTTGTATTCGTCGCAATGATTCCGGCCAATTGATGCTCTTTCGCAAGGGCCAGGATATCATCGACTTGTTCGTGATTTAGGTCGGGCGCTATCTTGACCAACAGCGGCTTTCCATGGTTCTGTTGCTGGATTGCCCGGAAAAGTCCACCGATCGCTCCCTTTTCCTGCAGCTTGCGCAATCCGGGCGTGTTCGGCGAACTCACGTTGAGAACGAAATAGTCGCCTAGCTCTTGCAAACGTCGGAAGGACTCGACATAGTCGAGGGTCGCTTCCTCGAATGGAACGACTTTCGTTTTCCCGATATTGATCCCGACGGGGATCTTCGGCCACCGCGAAGACTGCCTGAGTCGTTCGAGACGCACCCCGATTTCTTCAGCTCCTTCGTTGTTGAATCCAAGCCGGTTGATCAAGGCTTCCATCTCCGGAATTCGAAAAATCCGAGGGACAGGATTCCCAGGCTGACCTTGTGCTGTGATAGTTCCGATCTCGACAAAGCCAAATCCCAACGCCTCCCAAGCCGGGAGCGCCACCCCGTTTTTGTCGAAACCGGCTGCCAAACCGATTGGATTCGGAAAACGAATTCCAAACACTTCCTTCACCAATCGTTGATCGCTAAGACGAGGAACCAGATTGAGCAACCATGGAAATCG
>DATMQC010000139.1:0-8112 GCA_035567275.1 Chthoniobacterales bacterium
CTCATCATCTATGATCGGGACAAATTTCAAACGAAGTCCGGCCCCCAGGGTCAACAACAATAAGTCAGTGAAGAGATTAGCAATTCTGGCCGGAACGATCTGCTGTTTAAGTAGCCAAATCGGAGGTGCTCAGCCCAAGACGCCCACGCCAACCCGAGCCAGCAAACCATCGTCTGCTGCAACCGCAAGGGCACCCCAGGGGAGCGCGAAACAGGCCCCCGGGGGACCGGAGTCTCAAGGTAAAACGAATGATGTGTTTGGAGGTGACGATAAAGATCGTCCGAAGGGACCCACGGATATACGATGCTCCCAGGAAGCGCAGTTTGATACGAAGACACGGTCAGGGGTATTTGTTGGGAATGTGAAGGTTGTGGATCCCCAGTTTACACTGACGACGGATCGGCTGGCTGTAAGGCTTAACAAGGAAGAAGATGGAGGAGGGTTGGACGAAGCTCAGGCAGATGGAAACGTCCTGATTGTACATGTCAACCAGCCTAAGAGCAGCGAGAGCCAGGCTACGGCTACTCCGGGCGCCCAGCCTCAACCCCAGCAACAACCCCCGCCTCAACCGGTCACTTCGACAGGCAAAGCCGAAAGAGCCGTCTACGAAGCGAAGGATGGTTCGATTACGCTCACCGGCTGGCCTCAGGTGACCCAGGGGGTCAACACGCATATAGCTACCGCACCGGGAACGAAGATGATTCTATACCGGGATGGGCGAATGCAAACCTACGGGAGCACAAGAACATTGATTCAGGATAGAACGGCTACCAACAAACCCAACGCGAATGGCGCCCAGTAGACTAGAACTTGAATCCCTCGTCATAGAGGACCGGAAGCGGATCGAGAGGCCGATTCTACGGACTGAAAGGCTGGTAAAAATTTACGGCGGACGCTCGGTTGTAAATGGGATCGACATCCAGGTCAACGAAGGGGAGATTGTGGGAATTTTAGGTCCAAATGGTGCTGGTAAAACGACTACATTTTATCTTATAGTAGGTTTAGTTCGGCCCAATAGTGGACGAGTCTATTTTCAGGATCGTGATGTGACCGGGTTTGCGATGCATCGGAGAGCCCGCATGGGTATGGGTTACTTGCCTCAGGAAGAATCCATTTTCCGGAAACTAACCGTCGAACAGAATATCCTGGCCATTCTCGAAACGCTGCGCATTTCGCGCAAGGAACGACGCCGGCGTTGCGGCGAACTGCTCCGTCAATTCGGCATTGACAATCTGGCGAAGAATCAGGCCTTGACCCTGAGTGGCGGCGAGAAACGCCGACTAACTATCGCACGGTCACTAGTGACAAGTCCAAGATTGATGATGCTCGACGAGCCCTTCAGCGGTGTTGACCCGATCGCGGTTTCCGAAATTCAGCAACACATCTCAAATCTCAGGAAATCGGGATTAGCAATTTTGATTACCGATCACAATGTTCGGGAAACCTTGGAGATTGTGGACCGGGCATATCTTATTTATGAGGGCAGAGTCGAGAGCCAGGGTACCCGTGAATTTTTGATCAACGATCCAATCAGCCGACAACTCTATCTCGGTGAACGCTTTCGGATGTAACCCAAGAACAATGCTGCCTGCCATCAGTAGCCAGCGCGTGCCAGGACTGCGTCTTGACGCTAGTGGCGCAATTCTTGCTCCCCGCTCGGGGAACCGGAATGCTGATTCCAGCAGCCAAAAAAGAAAGCGCCCCATTATGCAGATACGAAATGCAAATCCACCAATCCAAGTGACTGGGAGGCATGTGAGTGTCACGGATGCCATGAAGGAATATTGCCGACGCAGGTTGGCGTGCCTTCACCTCGACTATCCGAAAATCATCGAAGTCCAGGTTATCCTGGATGTAGAGAAATACCGTCACACTGCCGAGGTGATTTTGCATTGCAGCAACCACATCACGCTTGAGGCTAGCGCTGAGAGCGATGATATGTACGCTTCCATTGACCAGGTCGTGGACAAGATCGCGCGTCAGATGCGCAAATATAAGACGCGTCTCATGCGCCACCACCGCCCACGCAGACACGGCATCCGCCATCTCGAAGAGAAGGTGCTTCGATGGGAATGGGCCGGTGAAGTCGAGGAAGTTCCGCAAGCCGAACTTAGTCCAGCGCCGGCAGAGGAAGAGACAGTGGTCCCGGATCAATCCGGACCGCAAGTGATTCACAGCGAAAAGTATCCGGTGAAGCCGATGTTTATTGATGAAGCCGTGCTTCAAATGGAGATGTCCTCGAAGCAATTTCTCGTGTTCCTGAACGCAAAGACCGAGAAGGTCAGTGTCATCTATCGGCGCAAGAGCGGGGATTTCGGGTTGATCGAGCCGACATTCAGCTGAACTGGAATACCAGACAATATCTGAATTTGCCCGGGATTGAGCGCTCAGAGCGCCGTCCCGGGCGCTGCTTTTGCCGAGCGAGAAAGTATTGGCCAAAGCTCTATGACGCGCATTTCTCTCCGGGACGTGAGAAATGCGAGGTTAGCGCCGTGCCACCGGTTATTAGCTTCCGGTGTGCTGTTTCTCCGAAAGGCGCGATTTGATCGCAACAAAATCCATGCTATTTCGGGGACTGGACACTGGAATCCTTGCGAAGCAAAACCGGCTGTAGATGAGTCAAGTTTTTTTCCGTATCCTCGGATTCATCAATGGGTGGTTTTGCTTTTTCAAGGATTCTATTGAGAAAACCGCACAGATGCGAGAATGAGACGAGGGAAGTTACCTTTTATTCCGGTAGGCGAATTTTACACCCGGCATGCGGATCCGCTTCAGCTCAAACTCGTAGGACCGTCTCTTGGCTTCGAACGCAAAATTCGTGAACCTACGATCAATCGCCCCGGTTTGGCGCTTTCCGGTTTTTTTACCTATTTTGCCGCGAAACGCATTCAAGTGCTGGGGAACGCAGAAGTCAGCTACTTAAAGAGCCTGCAACAAATCGAGCAGCGGGAGCGGTGTCTCCAACTCTGCCGCCAGCATGTCCCTTGTATCGTCGTCTCTCGAAATTTGCCGGTTCCGAAAGCTTTGTCAGATGCTGCCGCAGAACTGACCATCGCCATTTTTAGAACACCGATGGTAACGATGCGGTTCATCAACGCGGCGACGATCGGCCTTGAAATGGATTTTGCTCCCACCACTACCGAGCACGGCAGCATGGTGGACATTATGGGCATTGGGGCGATGATCCGGGGTTCGAGCGGCGTTGGCAAAAGCGAGTGCGTCCTCGGTCTGATTGAACGCGGGTACAGTCTGGTAAGCGACGATGTTACGCGTTTCCGCGTTTTGGATGGGCGTGAACTTGTTGGCACAGCGCCGGATCTAACGCGTTATCATATGGAAGTTCGAGGGCTGGGAATCATTAATGTCGCTTCCATTTTTGGAGTTGGCAGCATCAGGATTGAAAAGCGTCTTGACCTGGTAGTAACCCTGCGTGACTGGCAAGAGCTTGAAGAGGTTGATAGGATTGGACTTGAGCAGGAATTTTACGAGATTCTAGACATTCGGATTCCGCACATCACCATTCCTGTCAGGACGGGGCGCGATCTGGCTCGATTGGTTGAGGTGGCCGCTTTGGATCAAAAGCTGAAAGGCCTTGGTCAGAACAGCGCGGTGGAATTTAACCAGCGGTTGTTGAATTTAATGCAGACGAACAAGGAGATGTGATGGGTTTGTTGAGTAGGCGACCAGCTACGGGAAAAATTCAAAAAGAGGTAACGATTTTGAATAAGCTCGGCTTACACGCTCGCCCGGCGGCCATGTTCGTACGTGTGGCTAACAAACACAGAGCGGATATCTGGGTCGAAAAAGACGGAGAACAAGTCAACGGAAAGAGCATCATGGGACTGATGATGCTGGCCGCCGGCCAGGGGACAAAACTGCTTTTATCGGTTGAGGGCACTGATGCCGAAAAGGCCATTCAGGAACTCGAACTGCTAATCGAAAAACGGTTCGATGAGGAATAAGGCCGGAATGAGCGGTCAGGAAGCAAGATTTCAGGGGCTGGGTGTAGGTCCAGGGATTGCCCGCGGGATCGTTTTTATCCATCACCCCGACGACGAAGAACCTCCTAAAAGGCGAATTGATGAATCTGACATCGCCAACGAGATCGTTCGCTTCGAGAGTGCGCTCATTGCGACTCGCGCGCAGATCCTTGAAATGCAGCAACGCATCGCCGAAGCAATCGGCGCAAAAGATGCCAGCATTTTCGACGCGCATTTACTGGTCGTAGAAGACCGAACCTTGATCGACGAGGTGCTTCGCACGCTTGAGCGGGAAAAGTTTAACGTGGAATTCATTTTCGCCGAGGTTGCGAATCGGTATGCGAAAACGTTAAGCGAGATAGACGATCCGTATCTGCGTGAACGGGCGTTCGATATACACGATGTTACTCGCCGGGTGATTCGCAATTTGCTCGGGCGGTCGACGAAGACCCTTGGTGCCATCGATGTGCCTCAAATCGTAGTCGCCCACAACATCACGCCGTCTGATACGGCGATGTTGAATCGCCAGATGGTCCTTGGCTTTGCTACAGACGTGGGTAGCCGGACATCGCACACGGCGATCATGGCGCGTTCATTGAACATCCCCGCGGTGGTGGGTCTCAAGGATATTTCACTGCGCCTGCAACCGGGGGATCAAGTCCTGCTCGACGGAAACAGTGGCGTTGTCGTCCTGAATCCAAGTGACCAGACCTTGTGGGAGTACGGCGAGATCGAGGTCAAACTGGAACATGTCCAGGAGGTGCTGACGGGGCTCCGGGACACTAAAAGCACAACCGCGGACGGCTGTCATATTATCCTCTCTGCCAACATTGAACTGCCGGAAGATGTTCCCCTCGTCATCGAAGCCGGAGCCGAAGGGATAGGCCTCTATAGAACTGAGTTTTTCTATATGAACAAAAACGAGTTGCCGAGCGAGGAAGAGCAATTTGAAACTTATCGCTCGGTTGCCGAGGCAATTATGCCGGAATCGGTCATTATTCGAACCCTGGATTTGGGCGGTGACAAGTTTTTGAGCCATTCCCATCTTCCAACGGAGATCAATCCGTTTCTCGGTTGCCGAGCCATCCGGTTTTGCCTTGACCGTCCCGATATTTTCAAAGCCCAGTTGCGTGCTATTCTGAGAGCGGCTGCTACAGGAAATGTTCGAATGATGTTCCCGATGATATCCGGATTGTCCGAGTTGCGACAGGCGAAGGAAATTCTGGAAGCCTGCAAAGTCGAGCTGCGGGATGAGGGCAAGCCGTTTAAGGAGGACATCGAGCTTGGAATCATGATCGAGGTGCCGAGCGCGGTTCTGGTCGCAGACGCACTTGCCCGGGAGGTGAAGTTTTTCAGCATCGGCACCAATGATTTGATTCAGTACACGATTGCCGTGGACCGGGTGAATGAACGAATCGCGCACCTTTACGAACCCACGCACCCCGCGATTCTGCGTCTGATCGAGATGACGGTGACAGCGGCTCATGCCAACAGTATCTGGGTCGGCGTTTGCGGAGAGATGGCCGGCGAAATCACTTTGACGCCGCTTTTGCTTGCACTTGGGGTCGATGAGTTGAGTGCCAGCGCCGGCCTGGTGCCGAGAGTAAAAAAAGCTGTACAGACATTGGACACGAAAGAGTGCAATCGGCTACTCGAAGATGTTCGGGACCTTGATTCCGCAGCCGAAATCCTGGAGCGTTGCGAAGAAGTCGCACGGCGTCACTATGCGGAATTATTGAATTGACCGGTTCCCGGAGCGGGCAAATCGCGAGCACTTAGCGGATTCGAAAGAAAACTGTCAGCTCTCGTCCAGTGCCTTATAAAAATTCGTCACGCGACTTACGCAGAGTAGCCGATTTGTCTCCTCGTGAATGATTTCTACGTTGTGCACCGCCAGTTTCGGCGAGCGTCGTATCAAGGTGCCCTTTGCAAGGATGTGCCCTTCGGAAGCCGATCGCAGGTGGCTTCCATTAATCTCCACGCCGACCGGTACAAAACGCGAAAGATCAATCTCCCAGCACGCGTGCATGCTGGCCGCGGACTCGGCCAGCACCATGCTGATGCCTCCATGCAATAGTCCCATCGGCTGGCGCGCACGATCGGACATCGGCATTCGCAGAAGAATGTGCTCCGAATCGACGGACACGATTTCCACGCCAAGAGCTTCGACCGCAGTATTGGGAATCAACGCGCGTATTTGCTCAAGGGTGTTGATCATGGAAAAAAGGAGCGAAGCCATTCAGATTTTCCAGTTTAATTTAGCATTCCAGTCAGTTGTGGAAAGGAAACTGTGATGGAACAGCCCGATCGAACCCGATAAAGGTTCGCGCACTCAGGTTCATCCGGCCAAAAAAACAGGGCTAATTGTTGGTACCGCGCACGGCACCGGAAACGGTTACCGACGAACGATTCTGGACGACTTCAGGCTGCAAAATTTCGTACGGAATGAAGTTCCATTTCGATCACCGAGGCGGGTGTTTCTTTTTGACTCCTCCGAGCTATTGAGAAACCGGCGGGTCTCAATCACAGTGTGGGTGGCCAGTAAGGCGATGGTGCTGACCTTTGTCCAAAAAAGGGATTAAAATTGAAAAATTCAGTATCACCCCACTGCAGGTTGGTAACCCGGCGACGTATAAGAATTCTTGATGTTTTATCAGGTTTTTTGATTTTCCGAAACTGTTGACAACCACCATTTTGCGAAACATTTCGCTGAAGAAATCGCTATGGGTCCTATGAATATGGCTGAAGAGCAAACGCCCGGTCCAACATTGACGACAAACTCGGGATCACCCATCGAAGATAATCAGAACAGCATCACTGCTGGACCACACGGCCCGGTTCTGCTCCAGGACTATTGGTTGCTGGAGAAGCCAGAAGAGATATGAGTCATTCCAGCCATAGAATTCCGACCTTAATTTGAGCATAATCCGCAAAGAACGATGGCAGACCGCGCAGCGCAGACCTCAAGTCCTTTACTGAGGTCCTGGTTATCCACACCAGGAACCACAGCGAACCTGCAGGCTCTGTCGGGCTCGCGCATTCAGGTGAAACGTCTTGGATTGTTGCTTTCTTGCGCCGTTTGTCTGTCCGTGTCGACCGCCGCCGGGCCTCGTTCGATCGCATCCCTCATTGAGGAGGCTTATCAGAAGAATCCGAATGTGCACTTCTACGAGCAGGAGATCGCAGCGGCTCGAGGAGACCGACGTATCGCCGGCACCTGGCCGAACCCTGATCTCAGCGGCCAGATAGGCGGAAAAATCTACAACTCTCTGGGTGGAAAATATCTCGGCACCGGCCCCGTCTGGACAGTGTCGCTGACCCAGACGTTCGAGTTTCCCGGCCGGGTAACTCTTCGCAAGGCGATTGCCGACAAACAAATCGCGCTCGCCCGGATTGCGCTCAAGCAATTTCGGCTATCTCTTCGTAACCGGATCGAGATGCTTTGCTACCGCTTACTTGCCGCTCAGGACCGGGCGGCCGTCGCTACAGAGGTCGCACAACGATTTCGCGACCTGATCGCCGTACTGGTCCAGCGTGAGCCCGCCGGCCCTTCGCCGCTCATTGAAATGCATATTCTTGAAGGCAATGCCGCCACCCTCAACCGGCGGGCGACTCAGGCGCAAATCGAGCTTCAGAGCGCCCAGTTCGAGCTGAATCTCCTGCGAGGAGTGTCAATGAATCTGCCGGTCGAGGTTGCCAGGCAAAATGTGAATTTGCCCACGCTGCCGGACCCGGGTCAGCTTATCGCCCGTGCCGACGGACGGAATTTTGACCTGCAAACACGTCGCACCGAACTTGAGCAGCAGGGGTTTAGGGTGCGTCTGGCGCACAACGAGCAGTGGCCGTCGGTCAAGGTGGGGCCCTACACTGCCGGGGAGAATGTGGTCGACAGCAAACGCGAGCTCGGACTCAGCCTGTCGATGCCCCTGCCTTTCTGGAACCAGGCTCGCGGATCAGAAGAGGCCGCAAAGGCCAGGCTGAAGCAAGCCGAGGTGTCGCTGGATACGGCCATGCGCGAGGTGGAGCGCAAGATCATGACCGCTGCGGACTCCTATAAGAAAGAACTTAAAAAACTCGGCGAAAACGCGCCGCAACTCCTGGGGCAACTTCGCGAGGCGGCCAAGCTCGCCGA
>DATMQC010000140.1:0-19342 GCA_035567275.1 Chthoniobacterales bacterium
GTTCAGGACGCGATCTGCCAGGGATATCGCTGCGGAAATGCCCGTCGCATACTTGTAAACGTAGAAGGCTGAGTAAAAATGCGGAATTCGCAGGCATTCAAGATTGAGTTGGTCGTCGATTGCAAAGCGCGGGCCAAAATAGGCGTCCAGAAGGCTTCGGTAAACATTTTTGAAAACCTCAAGAGTGAGCGGGCCGCCATTTTCCTCGATTTCGTGGACCTCTTTTTCGAATTCAGCAAACATGGTCTGACGAAAAAGGGTTTGCCGGATATCCTCGATCTGGCGATCGATGAGATAGGCGCGCATTTGCGCTTGGTCGGCGTGTTCGAGGAGATAATGGGTCAAGAGTTCTTCGTTGAAGGTCGAAGCGACCTCGGCAAGAAAAATGGGATATCCGTAATCCTGGAAGATTTGATGTTTCTGGGCGAACCAGCTATGCATTGAGTGGCCGGCTTCGTGGGCCAAGGTGAAAGCGTCGGAGAAAACGTCCGCCTTATAGTTCATCAGGATGTAGGGAGGGTTACCATAGCTGGAGGAAGCAAATGCCCCGCTCCTCTTTCCTTTCGTTTCGTAGCGGTCTACCCATCGAGATCTCAATCCATAGCCAAGTGTCTGAAGATATTCGTTGCCAAGCGGCTTCAACGCTTTGAGGACGATGTCGATCGCGTCATTAAAGGTCGTGTTCGTCCGGACGACCGGAACCATTGGGACAAAAGTGTCGTACTGGTGAATTTCGTCCAGCTCCAGGATTTCTTTTCGAAGCTGGTAGTAGTCGTGAAGAACAGGAAGATTTTTGCGGACTGTTACGATGAGATTGTCGTAGACAGCGACCGGTATGTTGTCGCAAAAAAGGGAGGCTTCGCGCGCAGAGGGATGATTCCGGATTTTCGCCGAAAAGACGTCGGCCCGCACGGACGAACAGAGAGCCGAAGCCAGGGTGTATTTGTGATCATCGAACTCTGCGTAGAATTGGTGAAAAGCTCTTCGGCGTAAATCGCGGTCCTTTTTATGCAGGAAGGAGATGTAAGTGCTTAGCGAGAGCGCGCGTTCCTGATCCTCTTCGATCAGTGAACCAAATCTCATGTCGACATTGGTCAGTTGAGAAAAGGTGTCGGAATGACCCCTGATGATGGGAGAGTTGAGCGTTAAGAGTCGTTCCTCGCGTTCCGAGAGCGTATGTGGTTTGTACCGGCGTAGCTTGGTGAGCGAAGTTTTCCAATCGCCCAAAATCGGATCGGCCAGAAAACGTTCAAATGTCTCGTCGGGGATTTGTTGGATTTCTGGATTGATGTAGGAAGCTGCCTCGCTCACCTTGGTCAAGAGATTGGTGAGTTCGGCGCGTCGCGACAGATTGTCATTATTGGAACTGTCTTCCGCGTATTTAAGCGAGGCATAGTGACCGAGCCGCTCTGCGATCTGGTCGAGCGACTTTTCGAATTCCAGGCATTCATACAAAGTCTTTGCGGATTCACCAAGTCGCGTCCTGTATTGCGCGATCTTCGGATAAAGATCTTTAAGCCCGACAAGGGCGTCGCGGTATTCTTCTTCCTTAGGAAACAGCTTTGTGAGATCCCAAGTATCGGACTCGGGAATTTCGCAACGAGTTGGGATCGTAGATGTCATAAAACAATTCACGCTCTGGGGTGTGCTGCGTCGTATGCCTTTTTTAAACGTTCGACGGTAACGTGAGTGTATATCTGTGTCGTCGAGAGGCTTGCATGGCCCAGTAGCGTTTGGACGCTGCGCAGATCGGCTCCATTATCCAACAGGTGCGTCGCGAAGCTGTGGCGCAGTTTGTGAGGACTGGCGCGCAACTGAATCGATGTCTGACAAAGATATTTCTTTAGAAGGAGCCAGACGGAACGGGAGGAAATGCGCTTGCGCAGTTTACTGATGAAAAGCGGTCCCGATTGAATTTGAGCCTCATGCCTGTAGCGCTGGATTGCCTGCAACGCAATTTCGCCAACGGGAACGATCCGTTCCTTTCTGCCCTTGCCTATGACCCGGACCGTTTCGCTGAAAGGATCGATGTCGGCGACATCTAAAGCAACAAGCTCACTTAACCGAAGACCGCTACTATAGAAAAGCTCCATAATGGCGGCGTCCCGAGCGGAAGCCCATGCCGGCGCCTGGTTCTCTCGTTCTATTGTTTTTGGGGCCGTCAGCAATTCATCCACCTGATCGACCGAGAGTACGATCGGAAGTTTCTTCTCGGTTTTCGGCAGATGCACAGCCGTCAGTGGATTTTCGGTCAGCTCGGCCCGTTCAACCAGATACTTGTAGAAACTGCGAAGTGCGGCGAAGCGAAGGCGGACATAGGATCTTGCCATTCCCTGTTTCATGCAGTCCAGCAGGAAGGCGCGAAACTGTGGCGCAGTGCAACTCCGCCACGACGAGCGCGGGCCCGCGAACAGCTTGAATTGGTTGAGAGCATGTTTGTAAGCGATTACCGTTCGGGGAGACGCATTTCTCTCGATCTCAAGATATTCAAAGTATCGTTCGAGAAGATGATCCTTTTTGGGGTACGACATTCCCGCTGACAGTACAGAAAACGAATATGGAAGTCTATCGTTCGCAGTTTTGTTCATTTTGAGGGACGGCCTCCGTGCCGTTCCCATTTTTTCCTTTCGTACTCGAATAGGAAATAGTTAAGCACTAGAAATACGGACTAACAGTTGATCGAACAGACCTTGCCGCTCCTGCTCTTCGGCGAGCAATTCAATCAAAAGATCCTGCGTGACATAGTCGAGGCCATCGGTGATCCGAATTATTGCCTGGTAATGAACGATTGCCGCACTCGTTGCAATGAGGGCTCCGCGGATCACGGATTCGGAGTCGCGATTGTTCACGGGTGGTTGGAGATAGTGCTGATCGCGAGGCAGCTCGAGTGATCCCGGGACACAACCATCCAGGATTTTGATCCGGCTGGCGAGCCGGCGCGCGTGTCTGAGTTCACTGGCGAGGGCGTTCTCCAACACCTTTTTTACGTCGTCCGCCTGAGGGCCCTCCAAGTGGATGGAATTGGCCAGATAATTCTGAACAGACTCCAGCTCCATCGCATAGGATTTCTTCAACCTGGTTACAATCTCTCGCGCTCGATCCATCGCTGAAGTCTTGTACGGCAGACGGAGTGGGGGACCTATACGGCCCGGCTGTGCGTCGGGCTACACCATCTGCCGCTATCTACCTCGGATCCAATTTTCGGGACAGAACGCTACCGCCGTGCGCCCATCGGCTCGGTTAAGTAGGCCGGTTGCGGGGTCGATCCGACATCTCCGTAGCGAGTCGTACCTCTCTGCAGATAAAGCGTAGCCGACCTGGTTTCCACGCCATCGGGCGAAACAGCTACGATCGGAATTTCGAATTGATTGTCCGGGAGTTTGAAATGGTAGCGGAACGTGCCATCGGGTTGGAGTTGGACGGGCCGGCCGTCGATCGTAACCTTTGCTTGCGGATGGGTGCCGCCATAGAAGATCACCTCAGCATTGACATGCATGAAAAATTCTCTTTCAGGAAGTCCGAATGGTTGGGCGCTCCAGCTCGCTCCATATCCACTGAACAAGCTGCTCTCGGAGACCAGTTCATTCCAGCTTGATGGACCGAATTCAAGACCACTCCAGCTCGCGAGGTTCCAGCTCGATGGGGTGACCTCCAAGCCGCTCCAGCTGGCAAGGCCCCAGCTTGCTAGCTGCTCGGAACTCAGAGCGTACGAACTCGGCAAACCGAACGCCTGCTCCCAACTGGATGTGATTTCGCCGAGGCCTGCCTGCCAGCTGGCAAGCGTTTCACTGCCAAGAGCAAAAATCTCGCTGCTGAGACCGTAAGAACTCAGCTCCGCCTGCCATTTTGCAAAAATCTCGCCTACACCCGCCTGCCAGCTTGCCAGAGTTTCACTGCTGAGCCCGTACGAAGTAATTGTGGTCTCCCAGCTGGAAGTGATTTCGCTAAGCCCGGCTTGCCAGCTGCTCAGCACCTCGCTGCTCAGGCCAAGAGAAGTGACTGCCAGTTCCCATTTGGAAATGATCTCCCGAATTCCCTTTTGCCAGCTTGCTAGCTGCTCGGAACTCAGAGAGTACGAACTCGGCAAACCGAATGCCTGCTCCCAACTGGATGTGATTTGGCCGAGGCCGGCCTGCCAGCTGGCCAGAGTTTCACTGCTAAGACTATAAATCTCGCTGCTGAGACCATAAGAACTCAGCTCTACCTGCCATTTTGCAAAAATCTCGCTTACACCCGCCTGCCAGCTTGCCAGAGTTTCACTGCTGAGCCCGTAGGAAGTAATTGTGGTCTCCCAGCTGGAAGTGATTTCGCTAAGTCCGGCTTGCCAGCTGCTCATCACTTCGCTGCTCAGGCCAAGAGAGGTGACTGCCTGTTCCCATTTAGAAATGATCTCCCGAATTCCCTTTTGCCAGCTTGCGAGAACTTCGCTTCCGCCTGCCAGAAATTGGGAAGAAAGCGCGCTCAGCTCCGATGAGAGGCCCCCAAGGCGCGAGGAGAGCCCACCGAGTTCCGAGCCTCCGAAACTGCTGACAGCACCGCTGGAGAGTTCCTGGCGGAGTACTGCACCGAGCGCGCCGCTGAAAAGGCTGGTTTCTCCCGGCGCCAGTATGGAGGCGAGGCGTCCCTTCGCCAAAAGTTCACTCGCCGACTCTGAGTCCAGCTTTCCACTCAATTCTGAGTGAAGAAACTCGAGCATTTCGCCGGAGCTCATTGAAAAGAGCCGATCGAGAAGATCCTTACCCAGCAGAGTTTCAAGAACCTTGATCTGCTCGAAACCCCAGCTTGATCCGCTGGATGCCGTGCCGATAGCCTGCTGCTGAAGCTGGGAAAGAGCTTCCGTAAGGTTTTTGCCCTGCGCGCGCGCACTTGCCATGACGTCCAACAAAAAGTTGAAACTCAGGTGGAAAGGTACCGTTGCAAACTGCGTCTCCCAGTTTGCGCTAATCGATTCCGGTGGCGTGCGTGTCGGGCCTGCCGTACCAACGCTCGTCCAGACCCCTTTCTCATCGCGATAGCCAAAGGTTACGGCGTACTCCGCGTCCGCCAACTGCACGGGGATATACCAGTTTCTTGCAATCTCATTAATCTCGACTTCTACCTCGTGATTGCCATTGCAATCGACGTCCAAAAAAAGCTTTCGCGTCGCTGGGAACTTGGAATAGTCGAAGTCCCAATAGGCATATAACCAATGCGGGTCGCGCGCGATCGCGAACATCTCGCCGTAACCAGACGGCAACTCACCAAGATTCTCGAACTTCAGCTTGTCGGAGGGCTCTACGGGAGCCTGCCCTTTCGCTCGCTTTTCCTTCTTCTGTTCGGAGGGCACGGTGTCAGATGCCCCTTTTCCACTGTTTTTTTTATCGCCGGACTTTTTGCTCATGTTTCAAACCTCAGGCGCGCGCCGGGGGCCCTCGCACCGCCAAATGGTGGGCAAATTCGAGGGAAAAGCAAATTGAATTTAAACGTCGCCCTATGGTGTCAACGGAACGGACCCTGATGCCTCATCATATCTCCCTGCAAACCAAGATCTTATCAATCAAGGCGCGACGCGCTGGCCTCATTCCGCGGCGGATTGTTTTAGTGCTTCTGCGATCGATGATTCGTTGGTTAAAAGACTCGCCAGATAGGAATTACGTAAAGGGAGAGCCGTGGCGCGCTGTATATTTGCAGGCGTTTCGAGTCGCGAAAAAATTGCGCACGCAATCCTGGAGCGAGGTACTGATTTCACGCTGTAGCCCAGCGGTTTGTTGCTCGACCAGAATTGAATCATCTCGACTCCATTTTGTTGGAATCGTCCCAGGTAGATCACGGAATGGCCGCGCTCACGGCTGCCAACAGCGCCGGTCCAGAATATCTTCATGAAATCTCCCCGCCGTGCTGCGTCAAGGGAAGTGAAGTTATGGCCGAGACCCAGCTCGCGAAAGAGGCAAGCCGTTCCCGGGCCGTTGGCGTTCCAGCGTCCCCAGACGCCCACGCCGTCGGGTTGGCCTCGTATCGCGAGAGCTTCAGCTACTGGTCCCTCCAGAGCATTCCGCGACAGGCTCGATTGAATTGCCCGCACAAAGACGAGGTAGGTGGCTCCCGAGCAATAGGTAGACCGCGCGGCCAGCGGATTCACATCAAGCTGGCCTCCCCGGACTTGAACCGCCGATTGCAGATCATGAGTTGCAGCGTTTGTCGCAAGATAGCCGCCTCCGCTGGGCATGGACTCGAGCAGTGCGACTACGGTCTCATTGGCGTTGGACCGGAGTAATCGATTTTGCGCTTGAGCAGGGAATAAGCAGACCAAAAGTGATCCGAAGAACAGGAGTCGAGGCATCATAAGGAAGCTTCCAATTCGTCGATTGTATCTTCGATCAGGAAACGCTGCTCGCAAGAACGATTCATACTCTTTTGTAACAATCCGAAATTCTGGTGCTTGCGAAGCCTAACGATTTGTGGAAGTGTTCGGGTGAACATCCATGCCCCAGCTGACTGCACGACAGGAGGAAGTCCTCAACTTTATTCGCAAACAGCAACAGAGGACCGGTTACCCACCGTCGAGCCGGGAAATTCAGAGCTTTTTCGGCTTCCAAAGTCAAACCGCCGCAATGAATCATCTTCGAGCTCTCGAAAAGAAGGGAGTGATCCGAAGGACGCCCGGCAAAGCTCGTTCCGCAGTGGATCCAAGTCTGCGCTTCCCTCGCGGCTTCAAGCCTGTACCGATGCTAGGCGAAATTGCGGCCGGTATGCCGGTTGATGGCGCTGAACTGGGCGAATCCAGCGTCGGTATCGACCTGGGGGTTCTTGGAATCAGGAATTCGGCGGAAGTTTTTGCTCTCAAGGTGCGAGGTGAATCCATGAGTGGTGCTCAAATTGCGGACGGCGATACGATCATTCTTCAGAAGCGCATGCCGAAGAATGGCGACATCGTCGCTGCGCTCATTGACGGTGAGACGACGTTGAAGCGTTATGTCGTTGAAAAAGGTCAGCCTTTTCTGAAGGCCGAGAACCCGGCGTATCCAAACCTGATTCCTGCTGCGGAACTCGCCGTTCAAGGGGTGATGATTGGGCTCCTGAGGCGAGTCCTCTAGAACTCAAGGATCTGAACCATTTTTGCGATTTGACTTGATTAAGGGTGTGTTGCCATCGTCGAAACCGCTATGAGAATCTTTCTGGTACTGCTCGCGCTCTTGACGGTAAGCAGGGCGGTTGCTCAACGCGAGGAGATATTCGGTTACCGCGATGTGGTAGGAAAGGCCGAGGCCCTCTCAAAGCAGCCTTTCGCGGCGCAGATTCAGGACATATCGCCGGATTTGCAGAACCTTGACTATGATCTTTACCGCCGGATCCGCTTTCTTCCCGAGAAGTCTGTATGGAAGACTTTACCGTACCGGCTCGGTTTTTTTCATCCCGGTTACTACTTCAAACGACGCGTGATTTTTCACAATATCGAGAAGGACCGTGTCAGAGACATCCCGTTTTCGCCCGATTATTTCTATTACGATAAGCCGATTCCGTTTACGGGCCACGAAGCCTTTGTCGGGTTTAAGGCGTTTGTGCCTTCGGTGCAGCCGGGGATACAAGACGAGTTTATGTCCTTTCTTGGAGCCAGCTATTTCCGGGCAATCGCGAAAGGTCTTCATTGGGGACTCTCATCGCGGGGA
The DNA here is from genome assembly GCA_035567275.1 of Chthoniobacterales bacterium. Classification (GTDB taxonomy): domain Bacteria; phylum Verrucomicrobiota; class Verrucomicrobiia; order Chthoniobacterales; family JAFAMB01; genus DASZHC01. Next base: position 7,647 of record DATMQC010000140.1, read on the forward strand.
CTTGCGGTTAATCCGGGAATCAACGGGCCGGAGGAATTTCCAGATTTTCGCGAGTTTTGGATGCGTGAACCGAGTTCTGGAGAGGACTATGTTGAGTTCTATGCGTTGCTGGATAGCGAGAGCGTAACCGGAGGGTACGAGTTTGTCGTGCGCTATGGCACAACTACGACCATGGATGTCAAAGCGACTCTCTTTATTCGAAAGAAGCCCGAGGCGCTGGTTCTCGCCCCTTTGACCACCATGTTTTATTTCGGCAACAATACCGTGAATAAGCCGACCCTGAAACCCGACTATCAGCCTACCGGGAAGACGGAATTTTCGATGAATAAGACAGATTTCAAGCGGCGCGAATTTCGGCCCCAGGTCCATGATTCCGATGGGCTGCTGCTCGATACAGTCTCCGGGGAAAAACTCTGGGCGCCGTTTGACAATCCCAAGTCAGTAAGTGTTCGGCGGTTCTCGAATGTGCTCTCCTACTCGATACTCCAGCGCGATCGAAACTTGAGCGACTATCTCGATCGGGAAGCTGAATATCATTTGCGTCCAAGCGTTACTGTGATTCCTAAGAGCGACTTTGGTCCCGGCTTCCTACGACTTCTGGAAATTCCCAGCAACGACGAGTACACCGACAACGTCGTCGCGGGTTGGGAACTGCAAAACCCTCCGGAGCAGGGTGGAAGTTATGAGTACGCCTATCAGATGAAATGGCGAGGGGATGAGCCGGACACAAATCAGTTTAGAGTGCTATCGACAACGGTCCGGCCAAGTCCTGGTTTGAATGAAACGCGATTTGCGATCGAATATGGAAAACCGGAAGGCGGCGAGGCCATTCCGGTTGCGGAACTGAGGCCTTACATCGTGACCGGAGCTGGTGCGCAGGTGAAGGATGTGCAGTTCACGCCAACGGATCGCGGTTGGCTGGTCGGGTTTACGATCTTTAATCCGAATTCCACGCAGTTAATGGATATAAGCTGCGTCATATTGCGACACGAGACGTTCTGTTCGGAAAAATGGCAGTATCTCCTGAATATATAGCGCTTCTTCGCGTTGGGATTCGATCTTCTCCTGAATGGAAAGAGGCCTGGGATCGCATCAACGACTATCTTGACGCCCTTAAGACTCCAGATAGTAGGGATCGCGAACTGATCTTGCTGGCGAGCTTCGAGCGTGCGATCGCCAGAAAGCGAGGAGAACCATTTACTCCGGCTACGGAGCTTGCCTTTGAAGAGACGCAAAAGACCCTCGACAGTTCGCTTGGGCACTTAATCGACGCCGAAGTTCCCGGGATGCGCCGCTCGGTCGAGGAGCGGGTGCGGCTTTATTTGACGGAAAACGTTGACGGTAACCTTCTTGGCCGGGAAGATGAACTTTCGGATGAGGTTCTGCAGGCGCTTCGCGAAGTAAAACTGCAAGCAGCGCCAAACTTGCAGGTGGCGAGCATCAAGCAGCGTCCTTTGGAGTTCACGCTCGCGGGGAAGGGTTTCATTGGATTGGCGAAGAAATTGTCTCCAATAGGTGCGAGCAGGATCATCGCGTGGCTGATCGGCCTGGCGATCCTCGGGTTCCTTATTTTTAGCAGCCTTTACAAGTGAGCGAGATTCAGCGACCGTTACGTTCCGCTGATGCGAATGGGAGGACCAGGAATTAAACAATTCCGGCGTTCGCGGGTCAGAATATTGTGCGTGGAGTTATGAGCGGAAACGACAGGTCGGGGAAAATAGTCGAGCTGATCAGTTCATCAGCCTTTGAGGAAGCCTTCCAGGAAAAGGTTCGGAATCGCCGCCGGGCGGTAGCTCTTGTGACGTTCGGTATTTCCCTTGTCGGTCTCTGGCTGATGTTCGATGTCATGGGCGCAGGGGGATGGACCACTCTGAAGGGCGTCGAAGTGCTGTTATTCGGTCTTCTGTTTACAAACTTATCGTTCGGCTTCAGTCAGGCATTCCTTGGCTTTCTCGTCCTTGCCGAAGGAAATGAACCGCTAAAAATTACAAATACGCTGGACGAAGAAACTCCGCTGGCCTCGACCGCAGTTGTCATGCCCGTCTATAACGAGGATGCCGAGACAGTATTTGGCAGTATCCGGTCCTTGTATGACTCCCTTCAAGAGCGGGGCGAGCTGGATTCTTTCGATTTCTATATTCTCAGCGATTCAACGGACCCGTCGAAGGCGGTCGAAGAGGAACTCGGATGGGCCGATATCTGCCGTCAAACCAACGGGTTCGGCAGAATACATTATCGGCGTCGCAAACTTCCGGTTAATCGGAAGAGTGGCAATATTGCCGATTTTTGTCGGCGATGGGGTCATCGACACCGGTACATGATTGTGCTGGACGCGGACAGCATTATGACCGGTAAGGCTGTTTCGTCGCTGGTCCGTTTGATGGAGGTCAACCCGCGAGCCGGAATCATTCAGACGCTGCCGCGACTCATCAGAGCACGGACGGTTTTTGGTCGGATCCAGCAATTTGCGTCTCGGCTTTATAGCTCGATCTTTGCTGCGGGATTGAACTTCTGGCAACAGGAAGGAGGGAATTATTGGGGACACAATGCAATCATCCGGATATCGCCGTTCTTGTCCAGTTGCGGTTTGCCCGGTTTACCCGGCAAAGAGCCGCTGGGAGGCCGAGTCCTGAGTCATGATTTTGTCGAAGCGGCCCTGATGCGGAATGCGGGATGGGGCGTGTGGTTTGCGTATGATCTCGAAGGAAGTTACGAAGGACTTCCTCCCAATTTGACGGAATATGTCAAACGAGATCGGCGATGGTGCCAGGGTAACCTTCAGCATATGTGGTTTTTGCTTGCGCAGAACATCCGCCCGATCAGTCGAATCCATCTGGTGCAGGGTATTCTGGCGTATGTTTCGGCGCCCCTTCTTGTTTCGTTTGTCCTGATGGGAGCGTTGCAAGCCGGTTTGGATCACTTGAATAGCAGAGTGGGGATATTTCCGTCAGCGTCTGCCGGGGTTCTCTTTCTCATGACGGTCACTCTCTTGTTTGGGCCGAAGGTGCTCAGTTTGATTCACCTTTTTTCGAGACCGAAGGAAGTTGCGGCATTCGGGGGTCCGGTGCGGGTTATGGGTGGCGCGATTCTTGAAACCCTGTTTTCTGTGCTGACGGCGCCGGTGCTGGTCTGGTTCCACACGAGGTTTGTTCTGCGAAACCTTGCCGGCAAGACCGTAGTTTGGCATACGCAAACCCGTGAGAGTGGAGACGGGCCAAGTTGGAATGAGGTGATCCGGGAGTATTGGCCTCTCCCCATTCTCGGCACTGTTCTTTCGGCGCTGGCCTGGTGGATTTCCCCCGACTACCTGCTATGGCTTTCGCCGCTGCTTGTTGGGTTAATAGTCGCCATCCCCGTTGCTCACTTCAGTTGCCACACAAATTTTTTTGGAAAATTGTTTGTAACTCCCGAAGAACTGAACCCGCCTAAAGAATTGTCCGGAGATTTTCGATTGCAGCTCCGTGAAGGCGATCAGTTTGTTCACGCTGTGCTCGACCCTCTTTACAATGCTGTACACGTGGCGCTTCAGCGAAAAAGAGAAACGTCGTCGGCACCCTCAAGTGACTATGGCGTTTCGCTGGCGATGAAGCTCTTTAAAGAGGGACCCGATGCACTAACTGCTCAGGAAAAGCGCGCCTTGCTCACGGATGGCCACACTCTCGCGTACCTGCATACGCTAATCTGGAGGACGCCTGCTGAAATGATGCATCCTGCTTGGTCCAAAGCGCTTGCAATGTATCGAAGCGCGAAGCGTCGCCGCGAACAAGAGCCGGGCCTCATCGAGGCCAAGCTCGCGGGTGTTGAATCTGCTGTCACCTGAGTTGATGCCAGGATCGCTGATTCGGTCGAGTCAACATTTTTTGGTGCACGAAAGAAAGTTTCTTCTTTAGGATTCGACCTTCGCCATGAGACGAATGATTGGGGTCGGGGTTGGTTTGCTCCTTGCGACGCTCGCAGTGCTCCTCTGGAAGCAGAGTCAAGTCTCTGTCGCGGCCGATCAGATCGCTCCAGGCGACGCCGTATTTTATTTCGAGGTCCCCCAGTTGGTTAGGACGATCAAAAATTTGCCCGATACCGCCTTATACCAAATTTTCCAGGAGCCCTCTGTACGCCGCTTTGTCCGGCAACCGGCTTCGATGATCTGGAAAGAATACGAAGGCGTCTGGAATTCCTTTTTGAATCTTGACTGCACGGCGCTTTTCTTTTGCGCGACCGATCCAAACCGCCAGCGCTGGATTGTCGGTTTCCAGGGCTCGTCGAGTTCGCCGGTTCGCAGCAGAGAGATCCAAAAAATTTCCAAGCGACTCTTTGGGCGCGGCGCGGTTCACATTTCACTTGTGGAACCGGACAAGGTTCGCTTTACGGATGACGCGGACGGAATCTGTTTCGCCGAGATTGGTGCGTGGACGGTTTTAAGCAGAAATAGTGTTCTTCTGAGAGAGAGTCTGCGAAATGCTAAATCTGGTGACGCGGGGTTGCACTCGTCAAAGCTATTTCAGGAGTGCCGGTCTAACATACGAGCACCTTATGACCTCCTTCTGTTCGCGCGTGGAAGTCCCTCTCTTAACTTGGGTAGCGGGGCAGCCTGGGAGTTTGATCGCGAGCAAACTCCTGGCAGTGCTCAAGCGGTCATGGCATCGACGACAATCGACGGAGCCCGCTTGCGAGACACGATATTTACCTCAACCGGCACAAGCCAGCGTTACGAACCACTCAGCCGGCAGGGGCTTACAATGACAAGTGCCAAGACGATCGGCTACCTGGCCTCGCGGTTGGAACTTTCCCGCCTGTGGCGGCTCTCCGATCAATTTGCCGGAGATTGGCCCGTGGCTGCTACGCTTCGAGATTACATCAGTGAAACGAGATCGTTCGGCATCGATCCGCAGGATCTCGATCACCTCGTAACAGCTGCCGAAGTTGTAGTTGACCAGGATCCTGCCTCGGGATCTCTTGTGACTGCCATCTTGCTGGAAGTCACGGATCTGGCAAAGTTTCAGCAACTGATCGATCGCATCGTTCGGGAGAAGCTGCCGGACAGTTGTCGTCCGACCTCGATTGCCGGGCTGCCGGCTTATATCGTTTCACCCAATGAGAACGCTTCCATTGTCTTTGGCCTGGTTGACCACCGGTTGTTGATCACCCGGGACGAGTCGGTCTTTGTCGAAATGGTTCAGCGGTTGCGAGCGAAAGATCAGGGGCTTGAACACAACGATCAGTTTAAAGAGACGCAAGGTCTGGTAGCGGCTCCGAGTGATCTGTTTCTGTACATCGATGCGAAGGTCGGTTTTCAAAGGCTTTACGATGCTTCGCGGCCGATGCTCATCTTCGGAGCCGCATTGATCCCCTCGGTGAACCGTTTTGTGGATGTGATGGCACTTCCGCAAGGCGCTGAGATAGCCAAACATCTGAGCCCGATTGTTCTTTCACGGCGCCGCGTTGCGAACGGATTTATCGACGAGTCAGCGGGACCTGTGACCGCCTACGAAGCTTCCGCCTTTGCGGTCGGGAGCGCATTTGCGGTAGGATTGCTCCAGCGGAAATAAGTTCTGTGGCGAGTGGACGCCATTGCTGCCCAACCTCTTGAGCTTGAGGGCGTCCGCTCGGTCGGCGCCGTGAAAATGGGTGTTGTCCGCGGAGAAATCACACTGCGAGCAAATGTTGAAAGTTGAGAGATGACCCCGTCGCTCACCGGGTGGAGTGCCTCTTCAACATGGCGATAAAGACTTTGATACCAGGATGCCTGCAGAATAAGTTCGGCTAATAGACGAGTCAATGGAGGCCCGCATTGCTGAAAATCTGGAAATGGTTCGCACAGCTATTTCACGAGCTGAACAGGCTTCGGGAAGAGCGCCTGGAAGGGTCGAGCTGATCGCAGTAAGCAAGACGCATCCGCCGGAGGTCGTTCAAAAGGCGGTCAACGCCGGTCAACTGGTATTTGGCGAAAACAGAGTACAGGAGGCGAAAGCCAAGATCCCGGAACTGCCGTCGAAACTTCGCTGGCATCTGATTGGCCATTTGCAGAGCAACAAGGTTCGCGTTGCCCTTGGGCTATTCGAAATGATTCACGGGGTCGACTCAGTGGAGTTACTTGGTGAAATTCAGTCGAGCGCGAAGCAACTTGGGGCATTTCCAAAAATCTTACTCCAGGTGAATGTCTCCGGTGAATCTTCGAAATTCGGGTTTTTACCCGAGGGATTGCTCCGCCAGATGGAGTCAATCTTACGAGTAGACCGGGTTGAAATTTCAGGACTGATGACGATACCGCCGCTGGCCCCGCGTGAAGAGGATTCGCGGAAATATTTCATCCGTTTGCGAGAGGTTCGTGATCGGATAGAAAAGGAGTATGGAATCTTGTTGCCTCATCTCTCGATGGGGATGAGCGGCGACTTTCGTGTGGCGGTGGAAGAAGGGGCGACATTGGTCCGTGTCGGGACCGCGATATTTGGCGAAAGACGGTCGAAATAACGCGAGTTTCTCTCCTCTTTCCTTTTTGGTCGAGCGTATGGGCCTCCTGTAAGATTCGCCCAAATTCTTGCGAAAAGAGTAATACAGGTAGGGAGGAGCAGGATCAGAAAAAATAAGTACCTCATCAAAATACTCGTACAGTTCCAACATCATGAACAACCGCCTGGCGATGAATGTCGCAGGATTTTTGGGATTTTCCGGCGTTTTGTCCGGTGCGTTCGGAGCACATATGTTGCGCGACCTTCTCGAGCGACTTGGAACAGCACAGTTTTGGCACACCGCTGTTCTCTATCACTTAGTGCATGCGGTTGTGCTCCTGGTATTCGCCGGCTGGCGGCCGATCCCCCGGCTAACCTACTTCCTGATCCTGTTCGGGGTCATCGTTTTCAGCGGCTCGCTGTATGCATTGGCATTGACGAATTTGCGGTGGTTCGGAGCAGTGACACCGCTCGGCGGTTTGGCAATGCTGTTCGGATGGCTAAGCGTAGCCCGGTGGAAACAAAACAAGTCCGGTTGACCAGCCTGCAACGAGACTCAAGGGATTACCCCCTTAGCTTTGCATCGGCCTGAGCGCGGTACTGCCGATCCTGGGCGTTCAGCGGTTTGAGCTGTTTCACTTTGAGCCACTCCGCCCTGGCTTCCTGCCCACGTCCCATCGCTTCCAGCGCCAGGGCATATTCTGCGTGATGAATAATTTTCTGTGGCGCGGCGGCGATTGCCTTTTGAAAATATTCAACAGCCCGCTCTTTGGACGCAGGCGGAAGCTGGCCATAAAGCGCCTGCGCGATGCCCCTCAGAATTGGATTTAAGGTGGCCATCTCAAAATTCCAGCGTGCGAGAATGAGCCAGCCCAGGTCGCTCTGCGGATCGAGGTCAACCGCCTTTTCGGCTTCGGACTTCACCACCTTGGAATATTCCATCTTCGTTTTATTATCTACGAAGTCGGTCATCTTTCCGTAGGCAACCGAGAGACAGACATGCGCGTCCGCATTGTTGGGTGCTTCCCGGACTGCTCGCCTGGCGTATGCAAGCGCCTGATTGGCGTAATTCAACTTGTGGGTCCTGTCTTTTGCCGCATCGATCTGATCAGAATAGTCTTGCGATAGCTTAATAAGAACGTCGGGATTTTTGGGGCTGATCTTTTCGGCCTGGAGCAGGGTCTCGATCGCAGCGTCGGCCTGGTCTTGATCATCCAACTCATCGGCCTTATGAAGCAATGCCGAAACATCGGAAGACTGTGCAAATCCAGGACTGACGATGAAACTCATCGCGATTGCCGCTAAAAAGATCTGCATATTTTTCATAAATCTGGATGGATGAGGCCAACTCCTTACTGGTGCCCTCCCCCGGGGCCACGATTTTTGATCCCTACAAGATCCGCGATGTTCGCGGACAGGACACTAGTGCATCGAGTCATGAGCAGGAGGCATTATGACTCGATGCACTCGTCTAGTCGAGGCGGGGTGTCAGGTCTTTTGCCTTAAGCGATTGAATCGGCGAAGAGTTTTTTCCCGTTCCTCTGCGTGAGAATCCCGTTGACATCGGCCGGAGCGAGTCATAGGCTTCGCGCTCTTTTTCTTAAGGATTCTATGAAGACTTTTTCTGCCAAGTCGAATGATGTATCGCGAAAATGGTACATCATTGATGCGAAGGGCCGGTCGCTTGGTCAGGTTGCCGTCACAGCTGCAAATATTCTTCGTGGCAAAGGCAAAGCAATATTTACCCCCCATGTTGATACGGGCGATTTCGTTGTTGTGATCAATGCGGAAAAAGTTCGTTTGTCGGGCAAGAAGGAGCTGCAGAAGGAGTTTATGAGCTTTTCCAGGTATGTCGGCGGCCATAAGTCGGAAACCGCCGGGCAGAGGCGCGAGCGCAGGCCGGAACTGTTGATTGAGCGCGCCGTCAAAGGTATGATCCCACACAATCGTCTTGGCAGGGCGCTGTATACAAAATTGAAGGTCTACAAGGGTGAGCAGCACCCGCACGGGGCGCAACAGCCAATAACGGTTGCCTAACCAATTTCAAGAATATGTCAGACGTATTTGCCGCCACCGGTCGTCGCAAGAATGCAGTCGCACAGGTCCGTCTTTCGCGAGGATCTGGAAAAATCGAGGTCAACGGTCGGCCGCTCGAGGAATATTTTCCAACGCCTGCGCTCCAATTTACGGTCTTGAAGCCCTTCGAAGTCACCAAGACCAGCAACACCTTCGACGTACATGTCAAGGCGAAGGGTGGTGGGGCTTCAGGACAGGCCGGAGCGGTTCGGTTGGCAATTGCGCGCGCTCTGTTGGAGCATGATGTCGCGATGAGGCCGGCCTTGAAAGAGGAGGGTTTGCTCACTCGGGACCCCAGAATGAAAGAACGGAAAAAATCGGGGCAGCCGGGCGCTCGCAAACGATTCCAGTTTTCCAAGCGATAGAGCAGGTTAATACGACCTTTCGAAAGCCCCGGAAACCTGAGGCGGTTTTTTTTACGAAAGATGCGGACTAACGAGGTCCAGCTCAAGGGGACACGTGCCCGTTGGGTTGCTTTTGGCTTTCCGAGCCAGTAGCTTCACCGTGTGATGTCCTGCTCCAAAATTGACCCATCGTTGCATCAGGCGAAAAAGCCGGGGTGGATCAAGGTCCGACTCCCTTCTAATCCGGTTTTCTTTTCAACGAAGGCGCTGATCTCCGATCTTCGGCTTCACACGGTCTGCGAATCGGCGCAATGCCCTAACCGATGGGAATGCTGGAGCCAGGGAACGGCCACTTTTATGATTGCAGGGGAACGCTGCACCCGAGCCTGCGGATTTTGCGCAGTTTCCACCGCGAAGCCTTTCGCGCTGGACGTCGATGAACCCGACCGCGTTGCCGAAGCAGTTCGCCGGCTAAAACTTAAACATGTGGTCGTCACGGCCGTAGCGAGGGATGATCTTCCAGATGGAGGCGCAAACCATTTTGCCCGGACCGTCCGTGCAATTCGGGCGTTGGACTCCGAGATCGTTGTAGAAGTCTTGACGCCGGATTTTAACGGAAGAGAGAGTTCGCTGGCGATGGTTCTGGAGGCAAAACCGGACATTTTCAATCACAATGTCGAGACCGTTGAAAGGCTGACGCCTTTTGTGCGGTCTCGCGCGAAGTATCGTCTCTCGTTGAAAGTTTTGGGTCGAGCGAAGGAATTGGATCCCGCGGTTGTAACCAAGAGCGGCGTCATGGTTGGATTGGGGGAAACCGAATCTGAATTGTTTCGGACACTGGATGATCTTCGAGCCGCTAATGTGCAGGTATTAACCCTCGGCCAATATCTCAGGCCCACACCCGATCACCTGCCGGTTCTTGAATATATTCGTCCGGAGACATTCGAGGCCTACAAGGAAGTTGCCGAAAGAAAGGGCTTTGACTATGTAGCCTCGGGCCCGCTTGTTCGCAGCTCTTACCATGCCGCGGACTATCACCCGGCTCGCCGGCGATCGAGATAGGAAGAAAGGCAAGGTCGCATCTCCCGGCGGCGGGGTTCTCGGCGGGCAGTTCGAGATCTGCTAACTAATGCGCTGCCGTAGGTGCGGAGGCCTTTCCGACCGCAAATTCTTTTTTTAGTGAATCGATTATTGCCGCGTTGCCAATCTGGCGTTTTTCCTGGATTTCACGAACAAGCTGTTCCTCCAGGCGCCGACGTTCTTGCAGATAGCGCCTACGAAACATTGAACGTTGCTCTTCGTTGAGCTGGAGACCTGATTTGACATAGGCTTCGTTAATCGAAGCTTCTTGTTTCTGCTTTTGGACCCGTTCTCTTTGGCGCAAGACCTCTCTTTCATCGGTGCTCAGGTCCTGCCAGCGGCGAAGATTTTGCAGTATTCTTTCTTGCTGCTCGGGTGAAAGCTGGTCGAAAGCTTTGCGCAAGAGCTCAAATCGAGCTGAGCTTGTCGAAGGAGTTGATGAAGCGACCGGTGTCGCGGATGAACTCGGAGAGGCGGAAGCCACTTGTGACTGAGCCGCTGTGACCGTGAAGCCGAGCAAAATCAGTGCGGCGAAGAATCCAGCCATACGGAAGATTCCTCGGAGGAGAGAGCGGAATCCAAATCTGCAATCAACTCGAGGTCACTTGGCTCAGTCTGCGTAGTCACTACAGGCTTAGCCTCCCTCTTGGGTTCCGTCCGAACACTGAAAACGGTGAAAAAAACCGCTAAGGCCCCCGCAAGCGCCCCAGGCAACCCAAATCTTGCCCAGTTCGCCCAGAATGAGCGGCGATCCGCCTGGAGTTTTCGTACGGCTGCGACGGTCTTGGCGACGAAAAAAGGGGACGTATCGGCGACCTTCGCCTTCCCAAGCAAATCCCAAAGCTGATCGCGTTCTGGATCGTTCATTGCTTAGAATTGAACACAATAACTTGCCCAAAGTTTCATTTGGACAACGCGCCTCCACCTGAAAAGCACAAAAGTAGTCTACTATAACAGCGCGGCGCTGTCCTGCGGGAGTTTTATTCGCCTGCTTCGAGGAACCCTTCGAGTTGGCGAATTCTGGTCGGATGCCGCATTTTCCGTAACGCTTTGGCTTCGATTTGCCGGATGCGTTCGCGCGTGACCCGGAATTGGCGCCCGACTTCTTCCAAAGTACGGCTGTAGCCATCCACCAGGCCGAAGCGCTGCTCCAGGACCTGCCGCTCGCGTTCCGTCAAGGTATCCAGAACGTCTCGTATCTTTTCGCGAAGCAGTACGATCGCGGTCATGTCACTAGGATTCTCTGCTCCTTTGTCTTCGATGAAATCGCCGAAACTCGTGTCGTCGCTGTCGCCGACCGGACTCTGGAGAGAAATGGGTTGCTGGGCCATCTTGAGGACAGCACGGACCCGCTCAACCGGTAACTGGACCTCTTCGGCTACCTCCTCCGGAGTAGGCTCGCGCCCGTACTCCTGGACCAACTGCTTCTGCACCCGCATGAGCTTGTTGATCGTCTCAATCATGTGCACCGGGATACGGATGGTGCGGGCTTGATCCGCGATCGATCGCGTAATCGCCTGGCGAATCCACCAAGTGGCGTAAGTAGAAAATTTGTAACCTCGCCGATACTCAAACTTCTCGACAGCTTTCATCAGGCCCATGTTGCCTTCCTGGATTAAATCGAGAAACGAGAGACCGCGATTGGTGTATTTCTTTGCGATCGAGATCACCAGACGAAGGTTGGCCTCGACCATCTCAGTCTTCGCCCTGAGTGCCCGTTTGAGCCAATCTTTCAAATCGTAATGCTGGTTAG
>DATMQC010000141.1:0-6006 GCA_035567275.1 Chthoniobacterales bacterium
AACGTTCAGTAACCTGATCGACGCGAATGTAACTCTGATTCGCTCGCTGAGCCTGGTCAGGGACATCTCCCCGAATTTCTGCTATCGGGCGATGATCGCGAATGCCATCCTGGCGGTGAACGAAGGACGCAGGATGTCCCCGCTAATGACCGACACGGATGTCTTCAACAAGGACTTTATCAGACTCCTCCAATTCGCGGATGAAACCGCCCAGACCTCCGCGATCCTTGCACCGCTCGCCGACGAGCTGGATGACGAGCTTAATGCCTTGATCGATGACCTCAAGCCCGTGATCGAGTCGCTTATTATTGTGCTAATCGGGATAATCCTTGGAGGCGTTCTATTAGCGCTGTTCTTGCCGATCTTTAATATCTCCCAAGCGATCAGGGCCCAGGCCGGGCCGTAACTACTCCGAGGCAATGACAACGATCGAAGATATAGTCCAGGAGGCATGTGCGTTGGACACCTCGGATATCCTCTTGAGCCAGAACAGCCAGCTTTTTTTTCGCGTTGACGGGGAAGTGCAGCCCAAAGGGGATTGTCCAATATTCATCTCCGAATTGTACCGGCTGGTCCCGAGACTCGAGGAAGCTCTCCAACAGAAGAGCCGGGAGGTAGAGCTTGCGGCGGTCATTGCCGGCCGGCGGTTCAGAGCCACGGTCTATAAGCAACAAACCGGCATCTCGGCCACGCTTCGCCCCATCCCGGATAAAATCATTCCGGCGGGTAAACTAGGCATTGATTCATCCCTGCTGGGCAAGGTTCAAGCCTGGAGGCAGGGACTCATCCTGGTTACCGGTCCGTCCGGCTGCGGCAAATCCACAACGGTCAATTGCTTGGTCGACCATATCAATCAGACTAGGAGAGACCACATCCTGACTATTGAGGACCCCATCGAGTTCATTTATACGCCGGCCAGAAGTGCAATCGAACAGCGTGAGCTGGGTGAGCACTTTGACACATTCTCGGGTGCGATTCGCAGCGCGGTGCGCGCAAACCCGGATGTGATCGTGGTCGGTGAAGTCAGAGATTACGAGACCGTGAGGGCCGTGATTCAGGCTGCCGAAACCGGTCATCTGGTTTTTGCCACGCTCCATACGAAGCGGGTCTATAATACGATCAGCCGTTTGATTGGAATGTCACCGGCGGAAGAAAAGGAAGATATCCGCTCTACCCTGGCCAACAGCCTCCTGATGATCATTAGCCAACTGCTCCTGAAACGCGCCGGCGGAGGCAGAGTGGCAGCCCGAGAAATCATGATGCAGACCGACTCCACGGCAAACTTGATCCGCGAGGGCAAGGAAAAGACAATCGAAGGGGTGCTGGCGACGCACCGAGAAGAGGGAATGATCAACTTGACAAGCTCCATTAAGGCGCTGTACGGGAGCAGGTTAATCGATGCGCAAACTTTTGCGGAAAACTCTTGCGCAGCGTAAATGTTAGAGTTTCTGTCCAGTTATCCGTGGCGCTACTATCTCAACACATTTTTCAGGAAGGGTCACCCGGCGAGGGGAGTTTTATTAGTCAAGGAAGACCGAGTTTCAATTCTCTCGCCGGTCGGAGGGAAGCTGGTGTTTTCTAGCGGGTTAAGGGAACTCAAGGGCGCACCTTCGTTAACCAATTCCAGTAGAGCGGGACCGGACACAGCCTTCCGCAGGGGAGCCCTGGCTGATCGATCCGTCAATCACTCGTTTGAATGGATCTTCGTGGTTGACGTACCGGAGGTGCAAATTCACCAGATCGACTCGCTAAGGTACGGCAGTACCAGAGAGTTGACCTCACGCAGAGTCATGGAGCTGGTTCCGAGCGTTCTTAAAGCGGATCTGGCGGATTGGGAGTTGGTCAATTCAAAGTTGGAGTCGATTGAAAAGGATACGACTCCGGTTTGCATCCTCTTGGGTTTGCCCAAAAGCGTCATCAAGAACCTGGAGGGTTGGTCACGCCAGCTCCGATCCACTGTTTCGGCCATTCTCCCTCTTTCCCTGGTGCTCCTGGAACAGTCCATCACTTTGAGCCCGACGGGATTTCAAGTCGTCTTAACCACTAATCATACCGTCATTGCACTGACGCAGGAGGGTGAGATCAGGCTCATCACCAGGGTCGACCCGATTGAAAGGCTTGGGGCTACCCAGATCGACGCAATAGTCAGGAGTTTTGGAGATACCTTTCCAGAAATAGCCCAGCACCCGGCGCGATTTATCAGTTCGGATCTCTCCAACGCGGAGCTCGCGAATGTCGCCAAGGACTTCTCAATCCCTGTGGTATCAACCAGTCATTCGGAGTTTTTGGATCTCGAGGAGATCATTCAGGGGTATCGGGCCGCCCCGATCGAGGCGTTTGCCCTTTACCGGGCTCTTTGCCTCGTGGCTCCGAATCCTTACCACTAAATATCGATGGTTGCTTACGGAGTATTTACCAGTCGAAAAGAGCAGAACCGACAGCGCTACCGTAGCGATAAGTTTTACCGCGGGACGTTTACGATCGTGGTGATTGTTCTTCTGGCGCAGGTTTTCGTCGCGCTGGCCGCCGGCGCATTATTTGTCGAGGAAAAGAGAATAGACCCGGAGACGCGGGGAATTGAATTGCGTCTTACCCAGTTAGCGAGAGAGGAGGAACAATATGCGCCACTGTTGCGGAAACTGGGAATTGTCGCCTCGCTCAAGCCGCTCATCATGAACCGAACTCCCGCCACCCGGCTCATTAGCAGCATTGAGGAGGCGTTCTTTGCGAATGAACAGGTCGGCTTAATCGAGCTAAAGCTCTCCAACCGTTTCGATCCCAATGACCCAAACAGTAAAGACGATTTCACCATCTTTATCACCGCTGCAATCAAGGCGGCCAGCCTGAATCCTACGGCTGTCCTCACGGATTTTACCAAAACCTTGGCGGAAAAGTTGCCCAAGGGCGCAAACGTCGGAATCGGTAGAAACCCAGTGGTTCAGGGAGCGGAAGCGTTTGTTCCGTTCGATCTAAAAATTCATTACGTGAATCAATGAGACCTTCGCTTGCCGCATTTTTGAGCTTTTTGGTGGTCGGGGTGGCAATTGTCGCTCTGGAGGCCCTCTTCCTGATCGCCCGTTTTGAGCAATTCCAGGGCCAAATAGTGCAAAACAGCAGCATGACCCTCAGCCTGGCGCAGCGGGCGGCGGCGCTGCAAAGGTTCAAGCTTAAGAAGGACGCAATTGAAAACAAGGCAGCCCTTCTGTTGAGCGGCTATACCCCGGAACCGCTGGCAATCGGCCCGGAGACTTTCGGAGATCTTTTTTCCCTTGGGGTTCAAATTTCACCACAGGAGGAGTCAGCGAATAAAGGTGCGAAGATTTGGACCTACAAACTGAGTAGCACCGCGATCGAGTACCATCGCCTGATGCCGGCGATTTCCGCGCTGGAAAACCAATACCCGCTCGGTCGATTTATTGAGATCGACCTGAAATCTAAGGGACCACCCTTTGCGCTGAGCCCGGGTCCAATCGCCTTCAACGGAATTTTTTCAACCTTGCGGGCACGCCAATGATCACCATCATAACTACCGCGCCGTATGTTATGGCACTTCTTTTGTGCGCCGGTTTGAGCTACGGCGAGGATAATTCGCGCCAACCTCCAAAGCAGGTGGCGGATTCAAAGCTGTACGATCGAGGGGTTAAGGATCTGCCGGATTTTACTCGTTATGATTACGTTCGGTCACCTCGCGATCCGTTTCTGGACAAATCGGTCAAAACGACCATCATGGGTGAGTACAAAGCCAACGTTCTTGATAAGCTTGTGTTAGTCAGTTGGCTAGATGACGCCGGCAAGATTGTGATCTTTGTCCAAAATACGGAGACGAACGACGTGCAGAGGATTACCTCCGAGCCCAACAAAGACAATTTCCGGATCGTAGAGATTCACCCCAACGCAGATCCGAAGTTGTTCGAAGCAGTGATCTCGAACGGAAGCGAAAAAGGACCGGTAAAATTCCGTCTAACTCCACCAAATCTGAACCCACAGATCGGAACCACGCCCCCGCCGGTACAAACAAAGAACCCGCAGATCGAGACCATCCGTCCACCGGCCGCGCCGAAAAAAAACTGAGAACCGCAGCGCGGGCGAGCCGCAACCAAAATCGTTCTTGGACCTCGGAGGGCCGTCGCTTGCGACGCCACGACGCCCGAGGAGCCGCACCTGTCCGCCGAAGCCTTGCTGACGCCGCGCGTTTCCACGATAGCGCTGGCGAAGGTGGAAGCAGCTCCTCTCCAGTTCGAGGACGAGGACGACGACGAGCACGAGGACGAAATTTCAGAATTGAATCTCTTGAGGGGTACCGCTTCTCCAATCTATTATCGGCAGCATTGCGCGGGTCACGGGGGGCCCAACGTCCAGCATCGGTCCAACCGATATCGTAGCAACGATATTTCCGGCATTATCCGTAAGTTGGAAGGCTCTGAGTAAGGAGTCCATATCTGTGATTGGTACGCCGTTGTGCGACGTCGGGAGATACGATCCGCCCGGATTAGCAAGCGGGAGACCCGAGAAGCCCGGGCTTATTAGCAGACGTATTAAAGCCGCATTGTCGTTTTGTCGTGCCGAAATATTCCAGCTCTGTATCGCAAGTTCGGTTGCGTTTGGTGGGTTGTTTGGGTTGCTAGATTCCAAGGCAAGATCCGTTGCGTAGTTCATCTTCGCATTGACGAGAACGCTATGTAAAGCCATGATGTTTTGTATGTTGTTGTACTGGGCTTTGAGGTTAGCCGTAGCTTGAACGAAATTGTACGTTGAAGTCGTCGCTATCGTCGATAGCATGATCAGCAGCGTACAGGCGACGACTAATTCAACGAGGGTAAAGCCTTTGGTTTTCATAGCGGAGGGACCGGCGTGAATAACGGTCCAGGTCCAATCTCCGTTATAACGCGCCGAAGGTCTCTGGATTACAATGCCTGTTTCATAAAGATGCTCTGGCCTTCTTATTTGATGTCCCTAAAGCTTTTGTCATTTTAAGCATTCGCGGATCATGCGGGGCAACGTTCGCCGGGTGTTCCCTGGGCCTAGAAAGTAGCCCCGAACGGCCCCGCGGCAAGCATATTTAGGGCTCGAGCCTAAGGGTGGCCCCCGGAATCCAATACCATGGGGAAAGTCCCGAAAAGCGGCAGAGCGTTTTTGCAAACGGACACCAGGTGCAAGGCATCTGTCGCTCCTTCAGAGCTTAGTCGCCTTTTTGCATTCCCGGGGCTCCGCTTCATAAGCGCTAACTTAAGCAATGCAGAGCTCGCAAATGCGCTACGACGTAGGCGAACCGTCTCGGTTTGCTCGGTTCTGAAGAGTGCAAAGCGGGGACGCTGCGCCTACTTTGCGCCTTAAGTTTGTGCTTATGGGGCCCCGCTGCGCTCCACTTGAAACCCTGCCAGCCCTTCGGGCCTCCGATGCGGATCACCGGTCCCCGGCGGGGGAAACGTATCGGCGCCGGCGTTTGCAAAGGGTCATCAACTTCATCGAGACCTCCTGGTGAATATAGCCCGTCGAAAAGCAGTTTTAGTTCCCCAGACGCCGTTACGCCGCCCCGTCGACACACTTCCCCAGTCGCGGCCCGAACGGTCGCGTGCGGATGGGCCACACAGGAAGCGCTCGACGGCGCGGTGCTGAGAATTTCGCGCGCCGGCCAAAGACCTGCCGACGCTGATGCTTTGTCGGGTCCGGCTGCTGATGCGGACGATGAGCCGAGCGCATTTGTAACGCGTGAAGTTTAGCACGAGGACGCCTGTTTCGCCTCGATACCGCGAAGTTCCGCAGCGGAATTTTAAATTCCTAAGCAACCATTTCAATCGCGCCGCAGGCCTTTGCTGGCAACCAGAATGCCGGCTTGATGGGCTCTCAGAGCCAATCTTCGAGACCAAAGCGTTGTGATGAACGCTTTCCCAAACGAGATATTTAATCAGAAAGACAACAGGACGCGTGGAACCGGGTGACAGCCAACGCACTCTATCCAGAGGTCCGACTAAACCAATTCTTTTATACCCGATCCGATGATCAATC
>DATMQC010000142.1:0-9431 GCA_035567275.1 Chthoniobacterales bacterium
CAGGTGATGGAGCCTTGAACTATGCGCCGAACGGCAATAAGGCGATCATAGAACAGTTGAAAATGGGGGCTCAGATAGCGGGTTTCAATCTCGAACCAGACAATAGGCTTCTGCTGGGAGATCAAATGCCTTTCCTGCAAGCCGGCATTCCCAGTGTCGCGTTGCTCGATGCCGACTCCCCGGTTTTGAACACAGCGGATGACACGGCCGAACGCCTCAATGTCGATTCTCTTGCGAAAACCGGAAAGACGGTTCTTTATTTCGTCGCCACGACAGCAACGTCACAGTGAATGAGGGAAGTAATGACATTATACGTTAAGGCCGGCTGCTCTTGGTGTATGGTAGCCGAGCAATACCTGAACAAGCGGGGCTACAGGTACAAGAGCATCGAGGTCCGAAGAAACCGCGCTGCTATGGATGAACTTCAAGCCGTCTCGGGACAGACTTATGCACCGACGCTTGTGGCCGGGGACCAGGTTCTAAGAGATTTCGGTCCCGATGAGCTTGAAGATTTTTTGAAGGAGCATAACATCCGGCCCTAAGGTTCGAAGCTCACAATGTTCTCATCTATTTTCCTGATACTTGGGGTCGCTGCCCTGGGGATGGCTTTTCGCTCTTTTCATCACCCGGTCATGAAAAGACTCGGGATCATTTGTCTACTGATCACCTCGTTCCTGGTCGGTTACCTGCCTTCAGGTAGCTGGCTCGCAGGTCTTGCGGTCGCCTCCATTTGGATATTTCTCCCGTGGCTCGAGATCCTCACCCGGATCAGGACCCTGCGCATGCCGGCACAGCGCGAGCTTCACCACAAAAACCCTCCGGGACGGGATCTGTTTCCGAGGTTGGATGAATTAACGGACGAGATTCAGCAGGAAGGATTTGAACTGGTAAATGATCTCGGCTGTGACTGGGATGCGCAACAGCAATTTCTTCGACTATTTCATCGCGGCAAAGACCAGACTCAGGCAGCCCTCTGTCTGATCGACCAGGGCCAGATGGTATTCTATTACATCAGCCTCATGACCCGCTCCCTGGATGGACAGATTTTTACGACGTGGAATTACCCGTTCTCTTACGCGCTCAAATTTTTACCCCAGACCCATATCCAGCGCGTGCGTCCGACCCTCCAGTTCAACGCCATGTGCGCGGCGCATAAGGCTATGCTCTCGAGGCAGTCCCTTTCAAATGACTCCGTTCTCAAGCTCGATCCTCGGCAAATCCAGGAACTTTTGCAGCAGGATCTTTCCGCGCAGATCACTCATAACGTAAACGCCGGGCTGCTGGAACGCGTCGATTCAGAGAAGGTTCGTTACACATGGCGCGGCATGTTTTATCTTTGGTTCAGATTTCTTTTGGATTTGGTGCGCCTGTAGGGAAGTCCACGTCGCGATTTTCGTAGATTCCTGCGCCGATTGTTTTCGTTGCATCCTCGGAGTTTCTGAACTTCACGTCGCCCACGATCACCACGCCGGGCCCAAACTTCAGATTTCCCTCGACCGCCAGCGACCTGCAGCGCGCTAGAGACGGCACACCAGCAGCGACAAGTTCCTCCAATCGGTCCACGAGTTTGTAACGATCCTCCAGTTTTACAATCGGCGGTGCGGAAATCCGATCGGGGATAAGTTTCAATCGAAACTCGGCATCCAGCTCGTATGCATCTGAGCGAACGCTCAAAAGGTCCGCAGTCGATTTAACAGGTGCGAACCGGCTGCGCGGCACTTGGATCGCTGACGCGCCATCGAAACATTCGACAGCCGCGCCCATGGCCGTTTCGAGCTGGAAAACCTTTGGCGTCGTCTTGTCACGCGGGTCGAGGGTCTTTTCGTTTCGAATCAAAGGGAGTGGAAGCAAACCTTTCCCGCGATCGAGTTCGGCCCGAAGCGCGTCAAGACGAATCCAGAGATTGTTGGTATTGAAAAAGCGGTGCCGTTTGATGTCCTGGAAGGCCTCCATGTCCTGATCGGGACATTGTGCAGATTCCCGAAGCAGTAGACGTCCATCGCCCTTTCTACGCGCAAGATGGCCCCCTTTGCGGTCAGCTGCTGTGCGTGCGGTCACCTCCATCAGGAACGGAGCGCCGCACTTGGCGAAGAATGCCAGTAGCCTCATATCGAGCGTAGCGCCCAGATTATCAGAATTCGATACGAACAAGTAGCGCCTCCCGCTGGCGAGCAATTGATTAAGCAATCCGGAACCGAGAAGCGACGGATAGATGTCGCCATGTCCGGGAGGACACCATTCGAGCAATGGATTGTCCGGCCATGCAACGGGTGCAAGGGATTTCACATCGATCTTCGGCACCTTGTTTTGCATCAGTTCCAGTTTCCTGGGATCACCAAGTTCCGGATAACGCCTTAGAGCCTTAGCCGTATCGTCGCTTGTGCTGAAGCTGTTCATGAAAAACAGCGCCAGCTGCGGCGCGACGCTGGAACGCAAGTTCAGATACTGGCGAACGATGACATCAAGGAATGTGAGATCGCCTCGCACTCTGAGCAGACTCTTCGCTTTTTCCAATCCCATGCTGGTGCCGAGGCCGCCATTCAATTTCAGTACGACGGTTTCAGCCGCGAGCATCGAAACATCACCCGGGTCCGGTTGGTCGGTGATGCTTGGAAGGTTCTCAACCGGAGTCAATGACCCTTCCGGGATAAGACCGGCCTCGTTGAGTACTACCTTTTTATACTGGTGCAGAAAGGCTTGGATTGCTGCGGCGCTAAGACCCGCCTTCTCCATCTTGGCCTGAATCTCGGGCGTCGCGTCAGCCATAAGCAATCAGTTGGCGTGTTGCGCTTCCCATCCTAATACCGATAGAAGTCGGGTTTGAAAGGGCCCTCCAAACCAATGCCGAGGTATTCTGCCTGCCTGGCGTTCAATTGCGTCAGCTTGACACCAAGTTTGTCCAGATGAAGACGGGCAACCTTCTCGTCCAACCGCTTCGGCAAAACATACACCTTGTTCTCGTAGGCCTGCCGGTTGGTAAACAGCTCGATCTGGGCCATGACCTGGTTTGTAAATGAAGCACTCATCACGAACGATGGATGTCCAGTCGCGCAACCCAGATTCATTAACCGTCCTTCCGCAAGGATAGTGATTCGTCTGCCATCCGGCCACTCCACCTGGTCCACCTGCGGCTTGATTTTGATGCGTTTGAGCTTCTGATCCTCGAATACGCTGGCGACGTCGACCTCAAGATCAAAATGGCCGATATTCGCGACAATCGCCTGATGCTTCATTGCATCAAGATGCTCCCGCCGGATGACATCACGGCACCCTGTAGCCGTAATGAAAATGTCGCCATCGCGCACCGCTTCTTCGAGGGTCGTGACCTGGTAACCTTCCATGGCAGCCTGAAGCGCACAGATCGGATCTATCTCCGTAATGACGACCCTCGCACCCTGACCCTTCAAAGATTGAGCGCATCCCTTGCCAACGTCACCATAACCGCAAACCACAGCCACTTTGCCCGCAACCATGACATCCGTCGCGCGCTTCAAACCGTCCAGGAGTGATTCACGACATCCGTAGAGATTGTCGAATTTCGACTTCGTACACGAATCATTGACGTTGAAGGCAGGGCAACCAAGTTCACCTCGCTCCATCATCTGATAGAGCCGATGAACGCCGGTCGTGGTTTCTTCAGACAATCCGCGGATACTAGCTAGAAGTTGAGGATATTTCTGATGAACAATCGCGGTTAAATCGCCACCGTCATCCAGAATCATGTTGAGCGGCTGTCCATCCGGCCAGAAAATCGTCCGCTCGATGCACCAGTCATACTCCTCCAGGGATTCTCCTTTCCAGGCAAAGACGGGAATCCCATGCGCAGCCAAAGCGGCCGCCGCATGATCCTGGGTGGAAAAGATGTTGCAGCTTGACCAACGAACCGATGCGCCCAACTCAATGAGCGTTTCGATCAACACCGCGGTTTGAATTGTCATGTGCAGGCAACCGGCAATTCGAGCGCCCGCAAGCGGCTTCGAAGTTCCGAATTCCTCTCGGAGCGCCATTAAACCGGGCATCTCCGTCTCAGCAATTTCAATTTCTTTTCGCCCAAACTCGGCTTGCCCGAGATCGGCGACTTTAAAGTCGGCACCAGATTGCGTTGTAACAGTATTCATGAAGGCTTGGAAAATAGGGATAGAGGCGTCCGCGCACACTTCCGCGCGAAGCCCGAGTGGCTTATAATACGAATGCCTTGAGGGCTTCTGCCTTGTCGGTGCGCTCCCAGCGAAGCGCTTCCAAATCATCCTCGCGGCCGAAATGCCCGTAGTTGGTCGTCTTGCCGTAGATCGGACGAAGCAAAGCGAGTTGCTGAATAATCGCCGCCGGCTTGAAATTGAAGATCTCGCGGATGGCTTGCTCAATTTTTATCTCATCGACCGTTGCTGTGCCAAACGTGTCAACCGAAATGCTCACAGGATCGGGATGCCCGATGGCGTAAGCAAATTGAACTTCACATCGATCTGCCAAACCCGCAGCCACGACATTTTTGGCAACGTATCGCCCCATGTATGCAGCAGACCGATCCACCTTCGAAGGGTCCTTTCCGGAGAATGCGCCGCCGCCGTGCCGGCCCATACCGCCATAAGTATCAACGATAATCTTTCTACCGGTCAGGCCGGAGTCACCCTCGGGACCACCGATCACGAACCGGCCGGTAGGGTTGATGAGGTATCGCGTCTCGGGAGTAATCCATTCCGCTGGAATTACTTTTTTCATTACCCGCTCGACGAGCGTCTCCCGGATCTCCTTATGTTTTATATCCGCTGCGTGCTGCGTGGAAATGACGACCGCTTCAACACAGATCGGGCGATAGCCTTCGTATTGAACTGAAACCTGGGTTTTCGCATCGGGACGAAGCCAAGGCAATTCGCCGGATTTGCGTAGCCGCGTCAACTCTCTGCCGAGCTGATGACTCAATTGAATCGGAGCCGGCATCAATTCCGGGGTTTCGCGGACGGCGAACCCGAACATCAACCCCTGATCCCCCGCTCCTTGTTCATCTGTTTCCTTCCCCTCAGCCTGTATCGCGTCTACGCCTTGGGCGATATCGCGCGATTGCCGGCTTAACGCTTGAATGATGACGCAGGTGTCGGCGTGAAACAGAGAATCGTTGTGGATATACCCGATCTCCCTGATCGCCGAACGAACTTCGTCGAGATAGTCAAACCTCGCGTTGGTCGTGATTTCGCCGGCGATAACAACCAAGTTGCCCTTTGCCAAGGTTTCGCACGCAACGCGGCTTTGTGGATCCTGGGCCAAACATGCATCGAGTATCCGATCGGAGATAGTGTCGCAGACCTTATCCGGATGACCTTCGGTAACAGATTCAGAAGAGAAGATATAACGTCGCGCCATAGGTAGGATGAAGAGGATTGGCCTGTTAATGGACTACCGCGGACTAGAGTGCGGCGAAAGCAGTAGAGAATATTGACCAATCATGATATGCTGATATATCGACCGGATTTCCATGCAGTCAACTCTGAATTCTTTGCGCACTTTGGCCGATCCCACCCGCGCCCGGCTCATGCACCTCCTTCAAACCGAAGAACTCTCCGTCGCAGAAATCCAGGAAATCCTCGGCATGGGACAGTCCCGTATTTCAACGCATCTGGCCCAACTCAAGCGTGCCGGCCTCTTGCAGGATCGCCGCGTCGGCAAGAATATTTACTACAGCTGGGGCGCCGGAGGACCGATCAGACAGCCCGAGCTCCGAACTCTAATCGGATTAGCAATGCATGAAATGCCCGAGGCGGATTCGGACAGCTCCGCGTTGAATCATGTTCTGGCCAAGAGGAGGGATCGTGCCCGCGAACATTTTAACCGGCTGGCCGGAAAGTTTGGACGCAGTTATTGCCCGGGACGATCCTGGCAGGGACTGGCGCATTTGCTTTTGACATTAGTTCCGGCAATCGACGTCGCTGACCTGGGAGCAGGAGAAGGTACATTGTCCCAATTGCTCGCGAAGAGGGCCCGAAAAGTGATTGCCATCGACAACTCGGAGCGGATGGTCGAAGTGGGAACCCAACTCGCCAAAGATCATGGGTTTACAAATCTGGAGTATCGCCTGGGCGATCTGGAGGACCCGCCAATCGCAGAAAACTCAATTGATCTTGCCATTTTCAGCCAAGCCTTGCATCACGCCAACAGCCCTCAAAAGGCGCTGGGAGCAGCCCGGCGCTCCTTACGGAGTGGCGGCCGGCTGGTTGTCGTGGATTTACTCGCCCACACCTTTGAACAGGCCAGAGAGCTATACGCTGACCTTTGGCTGGGATTTAGCGAGATCGAATTGCTTCGCCTTTTGGAGCAAGCCGAATTTCAGAATCCCGAAGTCCAGGTTGTTTCGCGAGAACCGGTCAGCCCTTATTTTCAGACGGTACTCGCAACTGGAGTCAAATAGCAGGCACACAGGACCCCATGAACTGGATATTTGCCCTTGCGATCGCATTCACCGGAATTGGAAGTATGCACGCAGCAGACGACCTCGTTACGGCCGTTCAGAAAACCGGCCGGTGCAGGACGTTTGTAAAAGCAATCCAGGTCGCCGGCCTGACACAAACAATAAAAGGATATGGCGCGCTAACCGTTTTTGCCCCGGTCGACGAGGGGTTCGCTGAACTGCCAAAGGACATTTTTGATGAATTGATGAAGCCGGCCAACAAGCCCAAGCTGGCGAGCATCATACTGGCACACATCATAAAAGGAAAAATGTTGGCGGCACAGGCAAAGACCACGACGGTAACAACTCTGGGCGACTCGAAAATTCATCTGGCTAAAGAGGGCTCTTCATTGTCGTATGGAGACGCGAACGTAGTGAAGCCTGATCTGATCGCGAGCAATGGCGTAATCCATTTAATAGATAAAGTTGTGTTACCGGAACAGGAAGAGCCACCAGCCGAGAAAAAAGAGCGCAAATCAAGCACACGCCCGGGACAGACCCCCGTCTTGTCGCCGCGATGAGAGCTCTTTTGCCGGAGGTCGGCTGCGCTCTTCTCCAGCGATCACAACTACCTGCAGAATTGTGACTTGTGCAAGGAACTTCAAATCATTACCGTACGGCTCAAAGAGCGTTCTTTCTCCTGTTCCTTCTCGCCTGCACGTCCGTTCACGCCGCATGGGAAATCACGCAGAGGCGCGATTTGAAGGATCCGGGCGGCAAAGTGCATGCCTCAGATTTGCTGTTATCAGACGGAACCACTGACGCGGCGGCGCAGGTTGTCTATTTCTCACCGCATGAAGTTCGCTTTCAAGTGATCCCCAATCTCCAAGGTAAGATCGATGGAGTTCGAAGCGCCGTCGATGCGGCCCAGGGCATGGCCGGGATCAACGGAGGATATTTTGAAGCCGATCTTGGTCCGCTTGGGTTGCTGATCAGTAACGGTCGTGTGATTCATCCCGCCCGGAAGGCGAAGCTTTTGTCCGGAGTTTTCCTGGTAAAAGAAGGACGCCCGGAAATCATACGATCTCGTGAACTTGTGAGCACCAAAGGCGTTCAGCAGGCGATTCAATGCGGGCCTTTTCTGGTTGAAGGCGGGCAACCGGTTCCCGGTCTAGACGCAGAAAGGGTCGCAGCAAGAAGCTTCGTCTTTTTCTGCGGCCCAACCTGCTGGGGCTTTGGAACCTGCCGCTCGGTGACGTTGGCTGCAATCGGAGAGATGCTCGCTAAAGCAAAATTGATTCGAGACAATCGCATTATCCAGGCCCTCAACCTCGACGGAGGTTCGTCGACTGCTCTTTACGCGAAATTGGGCGATAACGAAATTTTCTCCGAGGGAAGATCAATCGTCAGCAACTATCTGATCATCGGCGCCGCCCGCGACGCCGCCCTCGAGCCGAAAGCATCCGGCCCAAATTTTTAATTGATTCCCCCGTAGCACTCACCCAATTTCCCGCATTCCAGCTGTGAACAATTTATTGAAAGTCAAGTTTGCGTTCTGCCTCGCGGCGGCACTTCACCTCCTCCGTCTCTCCGCGCTTGCGCTCGATCCGGAGAAGCAGGCGGTCATCGATAGCTACGAACAACCTTTCACGACATATTTGGCCGCGATCAAGGATCTTGGGGTAGCGCTCGAGGATGTAAAGACCGGCGCAGAGTTCGTCAAAGCCGCGGATAGCTTTTGTGACAAGGCGAACAAGTTTGTCGACGAATTTAATGAAAACAAAGAGCGATTTGCTAATTCAGTGGTCGTCAGGTCAATGGACGATGATCCGGACTCAAAGAAGGCAATGAACGACTACCTGGAGTCCCTGAAAGAAAAGCTGGAAGACGCGAAGCCGATTTTCGACAAACTGGTGAGCACCCTCAACAAGTACCCCACCTCGACGGAGATCGATCGGATCCGCGATCGCGTTGGCGCGACGTTTCAACGACTACAGCTCCTGTATATGTAATCTTCCCCTCAAGCGCTTCCATCACCAATCCCTGGAGAAGCTTTTCCCAACGCCGCCACCACGATTGAGCGGCGACGATCCTGTTCGATGGCCAAGAGAATCGGCGCCGTCTGGAGATCTGACGGTTGCTCGGGCAATTCAACCCACGAACGGCAACCGCCATACGATCGCTGATTCGGGAATTCCCAAGTCGGCGAGATCCGATGAGCCCGAACAAAAGCCACATATAGCCCGTTGCGGTCATCATAATGAAATCGCTCGCTCAGAACGGACGGTTTCAAAACGTGGAACTGGTCTAAATCGCCAATCAGGGCAAGGTCTTCAACCCAGCGGCTAAACTCCACCTCCAAAAACAATTTGATCGCAACCGAGCTCGGATTCGGTTCCAACGCTCTCTCTTTTCCGAGGCGCGTTCTTTCAATCTGTTCGTGGAAAAAGGTTGGGAACAAGAAGAAGTGCGAGAATTTGAAATGAAATCCGTCGCGGCCTTCGGCTATTCCTCCCTTCCGGAAGATCAGACTGGTTTCGCCTCGCTCGATCGAATCACAAACGATGGCCCACTCCTTGAAAGCGTGTCGAGAGATCTCGATCTTTGCTGCGTTTGGTTTTTTCATTCGTGCGTGCTAGTAAGAGGTGTGAAAATCCGATACTTCACGGTCCCGCTCTATAGAATCCTTGAAAAGCAAAATCTCCTGATGATTAATGCGCGGATACGGAAAAACTTGGCTATTCTGCAACCGGTTTTGGTTATCAAGGATTCCAGTGCACAGTCTCGCATATAATGATGACGTCGTTGCGTTCAAAATGGGCCGTCGACAAGGCGCGAGGAGGGCGCATCCCGCACCATTTTACGCTCCTGCAGATCTGGTTCTCTCTCGCCGGTATCAAAATGGTGCGGGACGTAACCGACGAGCAACGCAGCCGCCGGCCCATTTTCAACGCAACCCTCTGGGCCGCGGCCGGTTGGCTGTTTTTCCGCGTTGCTCGCTCGACCCGTATCGATTCGGATATGGGCGCTTCGCTCGCGCCTTGAAAAACAG
>DATMQC010000143.1:0-14018 GCA_035567275.1 Chthoniobacterales bacterium
TTGACCAGAGTTTAACGGAACCTGACCGGTCCTTGTTGGCTTCCGTTCGAGATGACCGCTTCAAACAGCTTCGGATCTGGGTTTCGGTGTAGCTCTACGATCCGGAAATTGTCCAAGTTGGGCTCAGAGGTGATCTTCTGAACGTCGTTCGTCTCAGTATTTTGGACATAGATCACATCTTTTCCAGCGTCCTCAAGCCAACTGACCAGCACAAGGTTACCAAAGGCCCCCGCCTGCGCTCGTGGTGTTATTTCAGTACCTTTTGCAGGCGTTTGAGTAGGTTGTGGAACTGCCGGAGTAACGAACGTCCTTGGATCGGCTGGCGGTGCGATTTTCTCGTTCGGGTCCTGCACGGCTATTCTTTGTTGCCATGTTGCGTCGGTCAAACTGTAGCCGCTATTGACGTATCCCGTATTAGAGCTTGAATCCAGGGGCCGGGAGTTGCCTGTGTTGATCACGATCACAATCGGCCTGGTATCGCTGGCGCGATTGAAGGATTCCGGTTGCACAGGCGCGGTCGAATTATCCCAATACTGAAAGTCATTATCCGGTCCGTAGTCCAAATAGGAATAGGCGAGCGGATCGTAGTAGGGATACCAGTAAATAGGCCAAGCAAACTGTTGAAAAAAGAAACGACGGTCGCGATGAAAGAAGCGGCGGTTTTGATCAAATGCGGAGTCGCGATGAAACGCGAAGTTACGGCGAATTCCGTGTCCTACCCCGAATCCCGGACGGGCACTGTGGGCAACGAACCCACCATGAAAACTGCCACCGTGGAACCCACCGCCAAGAGGGGCCGCTTGAGACGTGCCGAATAGCGTCAAAAAGGCGCTCGCTATGAACAAAAGCATTTTCACACGATTGAACCGCCCTTTCTTTTTACCTTAGCGACAATCTCTGTTGAGCATCGCTAACCCAACCAAACATCGTCACGCATTCAGGCTTGTCAACAGAACCATGGAGCAACGAACGATGCTTAAGTCCGTCTTCTTATTGATCGCCACGATTGCGATGTCCGAAGCGCTCTCTCTGGCGCAGATTCGCTCTTTTAATCATGGGCCGGGTCCGGGAGTTGTGGCGTCTTGTCCGCCCGAATGGGCTGCTTGCCATCACCATTTGGGGTCGGGGCCTGTTCGAACCAGCCGACGCCATATTTTGGGAAACCGTCCGTCGCGAGGACCCGGAACTTTGTCGGTCGATCAAACCTTGGAGTAAGATCTTTGAGCCCGACGCGCTTCGTGCGCTCCTTCTCGAGTGTGGTGTATCTGACCCTGAAGTCGTGGTCGAACCAGGATGGCATCCGCTCAGGGCACCGGAGGACTGGTGGACAATCGTTCTCGGCAGCGGCTACCGATCCACTGTCGATGCTTTATCTCCTCAAAATCGTGAACGAGTCAGGAGCGCTTCGATCGATGGGGTGTGACGAGCGGACATTCGACAGATTCGCACCGATGTCGTATACGCTATAGCCCGACGACTAGCGTAGTACAACGACACTTGTCGATCACGGTCAACCAAGTCCTTAGTTCAGCGGTGATATCGAAATCCAGCTCTCGGATCGGAAGCAACAGAACCTGTGCCTTCGTGGTTCGAGAAAGGTCAGGAACGGACAATCGCCGTCGGTTGGATAGCGCGACAGGCCCTTTCGGCAGCATAAAAACCGGGGTATCGAATGTGAATGGGATAGCCTCGAAGACCTCGGGAAGCTCAGTTCGTATGGCAGCAGGCAGGAGTTGCCGGGAAACATAGTAGGTGGACACACAGTAGGACAGGAGGAGCGCCGCCTGCAGTCCAGCGCCGGTAGCGCCCCTCAATGACGATAGTGGCCAGCAAAGCCGGGCTGTCTTGTACATGGCGGTCTTAAGCACCAGTCGGCACAACCTGCTTTTGCGCGACCTTTGTCAACGACTGCTTAGTGCCGGCAGACCCAAGAAAGTGGCACTGCCGGCGGTGATGCGTAAGTTGCTCATCTGCCTCAATGTCCTGCTACGTCAGCAGGCGGAGCAACAGGATTTTTTCCTGCAAGGGCCTCAGCAACCAAGCGGCTCAACGCGTGGTGAAGTGCAAGAAAGAAACGGAATAAACATCGAAGGCCGAGCGCAGCGAGTTATGTCGGATTTATTCTTGCACGTAGCGAAGCGTCGAGCTTTTAGGGCGGCCTTTGACTACCGCTAGGAAAAGAATTTCAAACTTCGGGGGCTTGGGCTTAGCTTAACTGATTCTGCTAATAGAGCTCCCTTAGCTGCATCTCCGGGTAAGGGGTGCTTTTTTAACCGAACCATTTAACCTCTCCCCCGAAAAAATGAATCCCGTGATAGGCGCGACCAAATTTTCAAGTCGTCCAACTATGAGGCGCTCAACCGCCGTGCGTCAGATCGTCCAGCTCTGGCAAAGCAGACTCCGCCACCGTTTTCGTCACCTAATCTGGCTCGCTCTTTTCTTGCCTGACCAGGGCCGGGCAACCGGGCCTAATATCGTACCGAAACCAGTCTCGTTCACAGAAGGTTCAGGTGTATTCCTACTCGCGCCCGGCACTGCCATTGATGCAGATGCCGCCAGCCAAGAGACGGCACGCCGTCTCAAGGAGGCTCTTTCGCCGGCAACTGGTTTCGACTTTGCCAAACCTCCGGGCGGTAACACGATCGTGATCCGGAAGGATCCGTCTCTGGCCGATCTCGGAACTGAGGGATACGATCTGGAAGTCACGCCCACGAAAATCGTGATTCGCTCCGGGGGGGAAGCCGGACAATTCTACGCCGTCCAAACAATCCGGCAGATGTTACCGCCGCCAATCTACTCCAAAGAACCAGTGCGAAATTGCTGCTGGTCAATCCCTGTCGGGCATATCCAGGACCGACCTCGTTTCGTGTGGCGCGGGGTACTACTTGATGAGGGACGGCATTTCACTGGTAAACAGGCGGTCGAACAAATCCTGGACTTCATGTCGACCCATAAATTGAACGTCTTGCATTGGCATTTAACTGAAGACCAGGGATGGCGCATCGAGATAAAGAAATACCCGCTTTTGACCCGGATCGGGTCCCAGCGGGCTCACTCCCCTGTGCTCGGGAATCCGAACCTGAGCGATGGCATCCCTTACGGCGGGTATTTTACGCAGGCGGATATTCGGGAGATCGTCGCTTATGCGGCGGACCGGTTTATCACGATCGTTCCGGAAATAGAGATGCCCGGCCACGCCGCGGCCGCACTGGCCTCCTACCAGCAGTATGGAAACACTGACATTCCGAACTACAAACCCGAGGTCGCCACCTCCTGGGGGGTCCATCCTTATGACTATGCGCCGAAGGAGGAGACCTTCACCTTTCTCGAAGATATTTTACAAGAGGTGGTCGAGCTCTTTCCGTCTGAATACATCCATATCGGTGGCGATGAGGTGCCCCCTGATCAATGGCAGGCCTCGCCTTTTGCGCAGCAGCTCATGAAAGAGCACAACTTCACTACTACTGCACAACTCGAGAGCTGGTTCGTAAATCGGATCGAGCAATTTTTGAATAGCAAGGGACGCAAATTGATCGGTTGGGACGACATTATGGGCGGCAACCTCTCTCACACCGCTGCCGTAATGGTGTGGCACAACTTCCAATATGCTCAGCCCGCTTTTAAGAATGGTAATGCAGTTGTTCTGACTCCTCTGGAACATCTGTTCCTCGATCTCTATCAAACGGACAACAAGTCGGTTCCTCAGCCAGTCGCAGGCGACGGCCTGAATTCGCTCGAAGCTGTCTATGACTTTTCCCCTGTTCCCCCTGATGCGACACCCGAAGAAACAAAGCTGGTACTCGGCGTGCAGGGAAACGTCTGGACCGAAAATGTGGAGGACTGGCTCAAAATCCAGTACCAGCTTTTACCCCGGGCCTGCGCCGTTGCCGAGGTCGCCTGGACACCGCAGGAGGCTCGCGATTTCGGGGACTTTCAAAAGCGCCTTGGCTATGACTTCGAGCGCCTGAACGCAATGGGCCTAGACTATTATGGGAGAACACCCGGAAACCTGCCCTTCCGTTGGGGACCTGCGAATCTAAAGCCGGGTACCTCGGCGATCGTGTGGCCCATCACTGGCTGGATTGTAACTGGCCCGTTACCGGAAAGCGGGCACTGGCAGGTCGTGCCGGGAGACTGGAAGATACATTTCACCTACCAGAGCGGAGATGCGCTGATGATCGAGAAGGTGGAAATGCTTGAGAACGGGAAACCCCTGGCGGTCGACGAGCACGTCGCTCCGGCGGGTCCGGGGTACGACAACAACGCATTTCAGTTACATATCTCTACAGTTGACCCCACCTGCCGGTACAGTCTCAGAGCCTGGGTCCGTGGTGTGGGCGGAAACGATTCCAACGGCTACGTCACAATAACCCCGCCGAACCGGTGATCTAAAGAAGTTCCGGTGGCGGAGTCAGCCTCCCCGTAACAATCGTTCAAACATCGGTAACGCCCAGAAACTCGAAACGGCATCTCGGAGTAGGTTGTAGGCGGTTTGTTCGATTTTTAAGAAGGAACGTCGGACCAATCGCTGATGTAGCATAGCTAGACTGAGTGGAACCGAGCTAGCCTTTTGGAAGTCGCAAGAAATTATCAAAGAGGTAGTCGGAATCTACGTCCTCCCGCGCCGCTCGCCTTTTGGCGGCGGTATTCCGCGTAGCTTGCTTCCGCGCGTTTCGCCAGTGTAATTGACTTCTGCTCAATCGCGATTCTGATGGCTGCAGAGAACGAAGCCTCAATTTGCGTTTCGTCAGCGCCCATCGTCGCAAGAAACACGCCACGGAGTCGGTGCAGTTCGGCACACCAATTGCGCCGTTCTGTTATTTCGACCAGTGCTTCTGCCTCCTCTATTGCCTCGAGAGCTTCGGAGTTACGATTTTCAAGGTGCAAGGCTTCAGCCTTTAGCGCGAGAAGAAATGGCAGATCCAGAATCGCGCCGGTGGCCCGCCAGTTCTCTATTCCGTCCTCGATCCACGCGAGACCTTCAGCAGTGTCACCGGAAGCGCTGCGCGCCCAGCCGCGAAGAACGGTCGCTAGAAGCACGAAATTTACAAAATTCTGATGTGTTGACAGTTCAATTAAATCCGATAGAAAGCGTTCCACTTCACCCGGATCACTCTTAAGGTGAGCGAGGCACCCGGCGTGCCACAGTGCGAAGCCTAATGCGGACATATCGTTCAGCTCCTTCGCTAGTGAGATGGCTTCGGACAAGGTCGCATTGGAAGAGGCGACCTCTCCAAAATGGAATTCGCATAGCGCCTGATAGCACAAACAGCCGACGACGGGCGTGCCAAAGTCTTCCGCATGAGACTTTACGCTTCCTGAGCGCCAGATCTGAACACCGCGTATGGCGTATTGTCGCGCGGTCTCGAAATCGCCTAAATTGGAGAACGTGACGGCCAAAGGGCGGCAGCCTCCTATGATCATCGCAGATTCGTTTTGCTCCTGCGCGAGTGAGTAAACTCGTTGGGCAATCCCTAGCGTCGCAGTAAGCTTCTCGGAAACGAGGGAATAGCGCCACGGACCCATCAGTGCCAAACACAGGAGTCGGGGATCATTAAGCGAAACGACACAAGGACTCAGCGCTCTCGTAACATATTCACGCTTCAGGTGCTCCCATTCCTCGGGTGGAAGTTAGATATAACCGCCTGCATGAGGATGAAGAGCTGATCTTCCGCGGTGAGACTCTGCCCCTCGACGCCCATTTGAACCGGTGACCCCCAGCGCCCGTGTGCAAAAAAAATGATCGCTTGGCTGAGTCTTTTGTGGGGCTTGGCTCTCGTCAGATATTTTGCGACACCCCGGGGCTTATCGAAAGTGAAACGCGAAGAAGGCATTTCGTTCCCTATCTCACTCACCGTTCTCGGATTAAATATGGATGAATTTTGAAGTCTAGAATCGCCAGCGGATCAGCTATTAGACTTGCATTAGAGCCGATAAAGCTTGGGCATTCAACACCATGAAGTGAAATCCGAAACAGTCTGGACCGTTCACACGTTACGGGATATCCCGCGACGGTCACAAAGCCGATCCGATATCTGTCGTCAAACCATATGATCCTGACGCCAAAAAACGGATACACTTGAACCCGAAAAGTGAGGATCAAATGAGGATGAAACGGGAAGAATAGCCGTTTTTTCGGGTCAACCGCTTCCGGGAATTTGAGGCTGGCTAACTTGCCGGATTTCGAAATCCCACGTTTTTCATTCGCAAATAGCGCCCTTCTATTCGCATTTAATTCTCGGCTACCCGCCCAGGTTCGCAAATAATTTCCGGATAGACAGAAGATGTCAATACGCTGGATCTCAAAGGCACCTGGTTAGTGACCTTATCGGCCTGTGATACGGGCTCGGGTGAAGCACGAGCCGGTGAGGGTGTCATGGGATTGCGCCGCGGCTTTATCGAGGCTGGAGCACAGCGCCTGCTCATGACCCTGTGGTCAATCAGTGATGAGGCCACCGTGCAGATCATGAGCGATTTTTATGAGGCGGTGCACCAGACCGGTAACGCGCCGCAGGGCTTGGCAACCGTCCAGCGCGACTGGCTAGTGACACTTCGACAAAAGGTGGGCCTAGCCAAGGCCGTTCAGCTCGCTGGGCCATTCGTCAATGAGTCTTCAGGGCAAACCGTGAGAACGACCCACACAGCTGCTCTCTTAGAGCTTGCCCTAGAGACGATCGCATTCGTGCGGGTGAGTAAAAGAAGTCGCCGGGGATCTTCCCGAATCGTGAAGAGGGCTGTGAGGTTAAATTCGTTCTCCACGACGGCAAAAGCGTGCCATGACAAACGATTGATTGATCGACTTCAAAGATTACTTTCTCACAGGGATAGTTTTTCCTACCGTTGCCTTTACAGGCCGTTCAACAAGGGCCCCATCCGCTATGCTCGGTTTCATCTTCAGAATTCAGGACGCTGCCTAATTTAACTAGGTCGAAATCGGATATTTGGTGGTGGCCTTTCCAACGCAAATTGACTCTTGCCGTGCCGTCGTCCGGATTATCGCGAATGCTCAGAACCGCTGCTTCAACTTCGGTTTTCACGCTCATTCCTTTCTTTTGTACATGAAACTTGATGGTTACTATCTAAGCTCGTTTTCCCGACTGCGCAACGGGCCTCGATTCGGAGCTCATTATGCTTTCGACGCTGACTACGCGTCCAGCGCGCGCTGGTGAGTCGTCACAGGTGACAAAACTGTCATTTGTGGTTCACGGTCATTTAATATCTTTTCGCTAGGCGTCTATACATGATAAAGAATTACATAGCATCTTTTGCCGACCTTCAAGAGGTGGTATCGGGAGGGCTTGCGACGGAGACTCCCTGGCAGAAGCCAATCGGCCATTCAGGACGTGGATTTTCAATCCAAGACCGCAGGGTCTGGACACCCTAGCCCTCAGCCGAGCTTTAGGCGACCGGACGGTGCTCGGTAGGCGATGGATACGAAAGTGAACCTTCCCTTTTCCCGCAATGCATTTTTTGCAACCGCGGCGTTGCTGCTGACCTGCTCGACGATTTGGGCAGGACCTGCCGACGACCTTATCAAGAAAGGCGATGATTTCGATCTAAAACTAAAGGCCTCTGAGGCGCTTGATTTTTATTTGGCAGCGGAAAAGCTGGAGCCCAAAAGCGCAAGTCTTCTTTTGCGCATCGCAAGACAATATCGCCATTTAATGGCCGATGCCACGACACGCGAGGAGAAACTCAGGCTCGGAGGCATCGGATTGAACTATGCGCTGCGGGCGGCGACGCTCGCGCCGAATGACTCCGAGGCGCAACTCTCTCCCGCGATAAGCTACGGAAAAATGGTTGCGCTCCAGGGAATCAAAGAGCAGATCGAGTCCGCGCGCCGCATCAAGGACGCGGTAGACAAGGCGATTAAGCTCGATCCGCACAACGACCTGGCCTGGAACGTGTTGGGCCGATGGAACAAAGTGCTTGCCGATGTTAATGGACTGAAGCGAGCAGTTGGTTCGCTCCTATACGGCGAATTGCCGACGGGATCGAACACTGAAGCGGTGTTGTGCTTTCAGAAAGCGATCGAAATCAATCCCAACCGCCTCATGCATTACATCGAGCTGGGACAAACCTACGCGCAGATGGGAAAAGCCGCCGACGCGCGCCGATTGATCGCCAAGGGGTTGGCGATGCCGGACGTAGAGAAAGATGATCCCGAGATCAAGCGACGCGGACGCGAGACCCTCGCGAAACTGCCCTGAGCTAGCCCACAGGCTCGAATAGGCCCAGTAAAAACATTCGTGTCACCAGGGGCAAAGTAGCGCTGCAGGTAGCAGTCATGCAGCAACCGCATCTTGTTCGATCGCCAGCCTCTGATTCATGTCGAGCCGAAAAGTCCCGTAGGGAGTCACGTGAGAGTAGATAAGCGCGTCAGTGCACGTAGATCTCCCAGGAGCATGCGTTGCGTCCAATCGTTAGTAGCGATCTCACCGCCTTTGCCGTAGAGGATGAAGCTGTTGGCCCCGTTCCAAGTCTCGATGACGTTGAGGCCTTCTTGGATTTCGCGTCGCAGCGCTACGGAGTGTACGTACCGACAAAGAAAGATCGTTTTGATCGCCTTGCCCAACTCTGCAAAAGCCAGGTAAGTGGGATGTTGAGGTTGTTGCGGGTGAAGCGTTTCAAATAGCCTCCGTCTCCGTCGTGCCCAAGCGTAAGGCGGTGGCATACTGTGCCCATCAGCTCGCGTTCGACCCGCCGCTCGGCGTATTGCCGCGAAACGCTTGCTGCGGCTCATGTCATCTCCCTACGATCTATTGATCGTTTAGTTTGTCTCCAAGGACATTTTGAAATATGAAGTCAGAATAGCTATTAGAACTCTTTTGGAGGAATGGGTCATCATGCTGCGATGGGCGTTAATTTTCCTTGTTGTTGCCATCATCGCTGAATTTTTTGGATTCAGTGGAACAGCGGGCGAAGCCGCTTGGATCGCTCACGTGCTTTTCGTCGTTGCGATCATTTTTCTGGTTATCTCGTTTATCACCGGCAGGCGCGGACCACCCGCCGTGTGACAGATGCAGCTTCCGCTTGCTCCGCCGCAGCGATGCCACGGGCTTCCTATTTTCGCGTTGGCGAAGGCCCAAGGTATCTCGGTGCGGGATTTAGCGCCGCCGGCCTGGCCCGACCAGCAAATACTGCAAGAGGCCACTCCAACCTGTTTAGCGCGCAGCTGCACTTCTACCCCGGATTCTAATGCTCCCCATGGACGACCACGAGATTCTGAAAAGCAAACTGTCATGACGGTCGACTGCCTGCATTTTGGCTGCGATTCGCTGCCGATCTTGGTGCCAGTCCCCACGGCGCGGAGTTTCAAACCATTTATCGCAGGCGAGCTTACCGGCTTACTTGCCAAGACCTTGCCCTTGACGGGCGAAGGAAAGTATAGGACGAGCTTGCGATTAGCGGGAGGGTGCTGCGCCCGATGACTGGCTTTCTCCCGCATCCATTTTTCCTCGCCGCAGCGGCTGGGCACGGAGAGCAACGAGCCACTATCTTTTTCGCTCAGGTCTTGCTGCTTATTGCGGTTGGCCGGTTGCTAGGTGAATGGATGCAGCGCATCGGACAGCCCGCCGTGATCGGCCAATTGCTAGCTGGGATCATTCTGGGGCCGAGCGTTTTTGGCGCGACCTGGCCGGCGGGCCAACAGGCGATCTTTCCGCCCAATTCGTCCGACCAGCAGATGCTCAACGCTGTCTCGGACATTGGCGTGCTCCTCCTACTGCTGTTGACCGGCATGGAGACGGATTTGGCGCTCGTGAAGCGCGTGCGCCGTACCGCAGCCATCACTTCTGCCGCTGGAATCCTCATTTCTTTTGGCTGCGGCTATGTGCTCGGAGAGATGCTGCCGGATAGCGTTCTGCCCGATCCGAATCGGCGCTTGCTCACGTCGCTCTTCCTCGCAACAGCGCTGTCCATTTCCTCCGTCAAAATCGTTGCCGCCGTTCTCCGCGAGGTGGACTATCTCCGCCGCAATCTCGGCCAGGTCATCCTCGCGGCCGCGATCTTGGATGACACCATCGGCTGGACGATTCTCGCGTTCATCAGCGGCTTGGCGGCGCAGGGGAGGATTGTAATCGGACCGGTACTTTTTAGCGTTCTTGGCACGGCAGCATTTCTCTCTTTTTGCTTCACCATCGGAGGCCGCTTGGTCGCGCGAATCATTCGCTGGACAAACGATCATTTTGTCAGCGAGATGCCCGTCATCAGCGTCATCTTGGTGATCATGATTGCTCTGGCGCTTGTGACTAACTTCATCGGCGTACATACCGTGCTCGGTGCGTTCGCGGCTGGTATCATGATCGGGCAATCGCCAATCCTGACGAAGCACATCGAAGAGCAATTGCGAGGACTGATCGTGGCCTTGTTTATGCCGGTCTTCTTTGGGGTGGCAGGGCTCGCGATTGATCTTAAGGTTCTCAGCAATCCGCATTTGCTCGGATTCGCGCTTCTCCTCATCGGCATCGCGAGCATTGGCAAACTGGGCGGCTGCTATCTAGGCAGTCGGGTCGCTCGGCTGAATCACCCGGAAGCGTTGGCGGTTGGCTTCGCCATGAACGCCCGCGGCTCGACCGAAGTCATCCTCGCCACCATTGGCCTGACGATAGGCGTGTTGAATCAGCAGTTGTTCACCGTCATCGTCCTCATGGCCGTGGTGACGACGGTCTGCATGCCGCCTCTCCTGCGCTGGGCGTTAGCGCGCGTGCCGATCCGGGATGAGGAAAAAGCCCGCTTGGAAAGAGAGGCCGCGGAGGAGAAAGATTTTGTGCCAAAGTTGGAGCGCGTCCTCGTCGTACTTGACGGTGGCGACATTGGTGGGCTTGCCTCCCGGCTTGCTGGCTGGTTCGTCGGCGCGCGGCATCTTACCACGACTGTCATGGAGGTGGACGGCATGGCAAAAGAATAGTGGA
Source organism: Chthoniobacterales bacterium (assembly GCA_035567275.1). Lineage (GTDB taxonomy): Bacteria > Verrucomicrobiota > Verrucomicrobiia > Chthoniobacterales > JAFAMB01 > DASZHC01. The sequence continues at coordinate 10,914 of DATMQC010000143.1, forward strand.
CCGACTTCATCGCCGTCCCAAGGCGTAATCGAAGCTGCGGAAAGCGCGGCATACGCTGCGGAAGCCAAGGACAACCCACCCAAAGGTGACGCACGCGATCCCATCGATGCCGCAGTGGAAGGAGCCAAAGCGGAAAAAATTCCTATTCGAGACTTGATCTCAATTCTACCTTTGAAAGTTCATGATGACACAACGGGCGATGCCTGCGCAGAAGTGATCCTGGCAGAAGCGAAGAAAGGCTATGGCCTACTTTTCCTCGGCCTCCGCGCGGGATCGAAGGCGATCACACCTAACTTCCCGCCGGCCATCGAAAAGATCGTCCGCGAATTCGCCGGCCCAATTGCAATCCTTCTCAATTGCGCGGTTCGTAATGTCCCTTCTGACGCAGCTTTGGAAAGGATTCTAGTTCCGACAACAGCGGCGGATTACTCGCGGTTTGGAGCGGAAGTGGCAGTGGCTATTGCCAAAGGTTGCGGGGCCAAAATTACCGCATTGAATATCTCCGCTCCGCCAGCGGAAAATGAGTTGCTGCGGCGACCCAACCAGTTACTCCGCACCGGACGCGCTCTCCTCGGAGACATCGTCGCTCTCGGCGAGCGGGAAGGTGTCCGCGTGATGTCCAAGGCATTTGTCGGTCCAGCCAAAGAAAACGCGATTCTCCGCCAGGTGACCATGGGCGGTCATCAACTCATCGTCCTCGGAACGAAAGCGTGGTCTGGAGACCGATTGCAATTTGGTCATAGTGCCGAGGCCCTAATTGAAAACGCACCCTGCCCGATACTCATCGTGAAATCGTAACGGTGCCCCGTGGCGTACGGATGGCGGGGAGAAGGTCTGTCCAGTGAGGGTGAGCCGGAACGGATGAGATTTGCCGGTAGGGCAGATTCTATCGGACGGAGCTATTATATCAGGATGATTCAGAGCGATTATCCCGCCGGAAAGCGAATGGGACGGAGACGGGTGGAGCCAACCGGCTCATAAACTGCAGACGCACCCCCGGCAAAGGTCTCGCTGCGCGAATTTCTATGTCGCATTTGGTACCTTTGGTGGAATTTAACCAAGAGTTGAACGCTGCGATTGATAGAATGGAACAGTAGTTGCTATAACGGTTGCAATGACTATGCGACTCGTCGGTGTGAAAGAAGCTCGAGAGCGTCCAGTGCATTCGGCTGGCATATACAAGACGATTCAGAGATTCAATCGCAACACAACTTGGGTTGCAATGGGGCTTCTGGCTCCCGTGGTTTTTGCGGCTCTGATGGTCGCGATCCAAGACCGGTACCAAAAAGTGGACAATCGTACAGAGGAGCCGGGGCAAACATCCGGTGACACGTTGCCCAATACAAATCCCGCTGCGCTCTCCTACGTAGCTTCCTCGAGCGAACAAGACATCGGCGAAATAGCTTCGAGGCAGCCGCCGAACGTTGATTCCGGGTTAACTCCTTCTATAAGTCCTCTCGCTGTGGACCTGAACGCAACCCCGCCCTCTCCGGCTCCTCAACCAGGCCCTGCGCGAGTCGTCCGATCAAATATTTCCAATGTAAGAGACCGAACACACACACAACCTCGGGTGGTTAACGTGAAAATGCGACTGATCGATTTATGGCACCAAAGCTTGGCGCGAATTTTCAAAAAATCTCATAGAGAACCGACTTTTGCAATGAGCCGTTGATGCGCTTTGCAAGACGGGTGTGGCAGCGGAAGCTGCTCCCAACGCATTAAATCAGCCTCAAGAGAAGGAGATCAAGACAATCAAAAATACCAGACCGAGCCCTCCGCTTGGATAATAGCCCCATCCGGAGCTGTAGGGCCATGTGGGCAATGCGCCGATCAATAACAGGATAAGAATGATCAATAGAATCGTACCCATAAATTTCTCTCCTGGTATGCGCGTCGCTGAGCGAACGGTTCTATGAAACGGCGCCCGAGACTTGGTGTACCGGAGACATGGTGTGAAGGCATCGTCCAGACGGATAGAGGGGAGAAACATAGGAGGGCTCACGGGCACAGGCGACTAGCCGTTCGTGGGATTTCCCAAGAGCTATCGCCGAATCTTGGTGACGGAAGGGATCAGGCGGCAGCGGCTTGAGCTTCCGATCTGGGGAGCTCGATGCCGTCGGCGAACTTTGTACCGAGGATGATTTTCGGCAACTGGTTGTGACCATCGAGACGACGCCAGCTTCTCGGCGGCCTCGGCCAGCTTGAAGATCATGGCGAGCGCGGTCTTGTTGGAGAGACAACCCTTGGAGCGCGCGGTCGGTGGCGCGCTGTGGAGAAGCGTGTGCCCTCTATTCTCTAGTCGAGCATTCGAGTTTGAAGCGCTGGTCCTAAGAGCCGGAGCATGGCTTTCGTCGCAAGCCGCGTCACTGGCGATCGCGAGTGTACGCGTGCCATGTTTGCAAGCGACATTCGGACCGCCGCGAACCCATAATCGATCATCTTGCGCTCGTAGCAGGAGAGCGCGGGTAATAGATCCTCTCGACCCTGCTCAACCTCGTTCAGCGTGTCCCGTAGGAGAGCGGCATCCCTAAGAGCGGTATTGGCGCCGATCCCGCGAAAAGGGGTCATGTTGTGGAGGGCATCCCCCAATAGCGTAACCCTGCCGGTGGACCAATGCTTAATCGGGACGGATGACTTCACCGCAAAAGCCGTCAGCGAAGACGCGTCAGCGCGCTCGACCAGCCGTCGAAGGTCTCGGCTCCAATCAGATATTTGAGCAAGGACAGCGGCCCTCGCATCCTCGGCCGGAATCTCATCGGTCGGGCCTACGAATCCTAACGTCTCGCGGCGCGCCGAAAATCCCCACATAATGGACTCGTCTTGATCGTACGCATGCGGATGGTCCTGGAGGTATTCAACCGCTCCGGCGAACATGAAACCGCCGCGCGGTCCCAGGACAAGAGTTGGTCCTTTGAAAAGGGCGGCCGGCGACTCACGCCGGGCGGCCGGATCCAGCGGGACCTTGCCGGTCACCATGATGAGGCCCGTGTCCATTCGCTGAGCGTGTGGCAACAGTTGGCGGCGAACGCGCGAGCTGGCACCGTCGGCGCCGACGAGCAAATCGCCTTCAGCGCTCGATCCATCCTCAAAGCGCACGATCATTTT
>DATMQC010000144.1:0-4964 GCA_035567275.1 Chthoniobacterales bacterium
GGACTGGCCATTTGTCGCCAACGCCCCGGCACCGCCAAAGGTTTTGTGTTTATCAGCCTCGAAGATGAAACGGGTATTTCGAATGTGATAGTGACTCCCAGGATGTTCGAAAAAAATCGTCTGACCATTACACAGGAGACATTTCTGTTAATCGAGGGCATATTTCAGATTCGTTCAAACGTGATTCATATCCGGGCAAAGAAAATTGAACGATTACCTGCCTTTGTGTTGGGAACATCAGATTCCCACGATTTTTATTGACGCAACAAACAGCTTCCGAAAGGTCTAGTTCTCAGCTATGATCGGCCTCGTTTATGCGCCAGATTTTAGAGACTGAGGAATACGTTCAGATCCCGCCTCCGGTTTATTCCGATCCGTTCTACCGGATCACTTATCTCATCAAGGAAGAGATTCGGAAATACAAATGGCTCGAAGGTGAAAAAGGCCGCAACTTGTCCTGGGAGCAAGCTCGGCAGGAATGGACGGACGCCTATCGCGAAAAGTACGAAAAGTTCCTGCTCGACACGCTCACAATTCCAGAAACAGCTTCTCAGGAGGAACCGCCCGCCGAGCAAAAGCATGTTTTTGTGGCCGGGCAGATACTAAAACCACTGCCGCTGAGACCAGGCGGATAGGCAGGAACCAACAGCATTCTAACTAAACAAGGACCGGCCTTGATATCCGAGGTATACCATTCTGCACGGCAACTAATCGTCCTTCGAACTCGTCCTCAGTCCTCGGAGCCGTTATACAAGCCTTACTGAGACGCTGACTCACCGAAAGCCAAATAATGTACCTTTGGTCCCAGAGCCAAATTCTCAGCAATCGAGGACGAGTTCGAGGTCGAGGACGAGGACGATATTTAAGATTATGGCGCCGCAACTCAGCGGGACAACGAGAACAAAGTTCCCCTGCTCGTTCACATAACGGCTAAACCGCTCTGACTAACCTGCCGAAAAAAATGCGATTTAAATGGCTATTCTCCTTCGCCATGCTTGGATCATTAACCTGGTCCGCGTCAGCCCAAACGGTAATCAAGGTTCTTCACATCCAAAAGCTACCCAAGGTGCTGGAAATCTGGAAGGAAGCCGCCCAAGAGTTCGAAAAGGTTCATCCTGGCGTTAAGGTCCAATTCGATTATTTGGAGAATGAGGCTTTTAAAGCGAAGTTGCCAACTCTTCTCCAATCCAAGGATCGACCCAGTGTGTTTCATAGCTGGGGCGGAGGCGTGATGTACGAACAGATCAATGCCGGTCTCTGCCAGAACATTACGAAGGCGATCGAAGAGGGCGGGTTCGAGGACACGTTTTACCCTGCCGGCCTTCAGAACTTCACTTACGAAGGCAAGTCCTACGGTCTGCCAAACGACGTTGGTCCGATGGTCTTTTGGTATAACAAGGAGTTATGTCAGAAAGCCGGTGTTGACCCGACAAAGATCACGTACTGGGAGGACTTAATCGATGCTGTGAAAAAATGTCAGTCCGCAGGCATTACTCCCTTTGCGGCGGGGGGAAAAGACAAATGGCCTCTCCATTTCTATCCTGCCATGCTCATGATGCGCATCCTCGGCCGCGAAGGGATGCTAGCTGCCTACGACGGCAAGAACGGCGGATTTACTAATCCCGGGGTCGTAAAAGCGTTTCAGCTCTACAAAGATCTTGCCGCACTGCAACCGTTTCAGAAGGGTTATCTCGCGAATACTTACCCGGAGGCAGCGGGGACTTTTCACGATGGAAAGACGGCCTTTCATCTCATGGGAACCTGGGACCTAACGTGGGGGCGATCGAACGCTGCCGACCAAAAGGGACTCCCGGACGAGAAGCTCGGGTGGTTTTTCTTCCCGGAAGTCAAAGACGGCAACGGTCACGCCAACGACATACTTGCGAGTCTGAATGGCTGGTTGGTAGCGAAAGATGCGCCGAAAGAGACGGTTGACTTTATGAAGGTCTGGCTAGGAAAAGAGATTCAGAGCAAGTTAGCTAAAGAAGGCTTGTTCATCCCGATGGTGGAGGGAACCGCTGATGCAATCCAAAGCAGGTTCTTCAAACAGATCGCCCAGGAGGTTGAGAAGTCGCAATGGATCGCGATCGCAATGGATCAACTGCTTGGCCCCGACACCGGTCGGGCTTTCAATGATGTGAGCGCAGACGTCGCTGCGGGAAACATGACGGCCGAACAAGCTGCCAAGACCATCGAAGATTCATGGAAACAGAATAAGATGTAAGAGCCAGCCTGCATTGATCACAAATCCCTAGCCGTAGCCATGCAGTTGCGTTGAATTGGGTAAGGATTTGTGATGAATGCAGGCTCTCAAATGGACGCGCGGCGTCTGTTTAAGAGTTTTCTGGCTCGCAATGTGCGCGCCGATCCTTTGCAACGTGTGATTTTTGCAGGCTAGTTCCCGATGCTATCTGACGTGGGTAGTTCGACCGCAGTAGGTCTCCGCCGAGATCGCGGGTAAAGTTGATCGAAAGGCGACCGGCCAGAAGCAGACTTAGCAGGAACAGAACCGCCGCCCCGGACAAGGCATAAGTTGCTCCAGCTATCGCGGCAGCTGAACCCCAGATCGTTCCCCCAAGTACCATAGCTCCCTGTGAGATCATCATCACAACAGCGTTCATGCGGCCCCGGGTCCAGCTTGGCACCACGCGCTGCGCTGCCACCCAGAGTTCGGAAGCAGACAATGTCCATCCCACACCGGCAAGTGCCGCGACGACGAAGAATGCTTCAGTCCGGCGAACGAGTGCCATCAATACGTAAGCGATGACAATCAGCAAATTCGCCGAGAGCGTGAGGGAATCGGGCGAAGAACGAGCCCTAAGCCACGGAAAGATGAAAACCGCTCCGAGAACCGACCCAGCTCCCATGCTGGTGAACAAAAGCCCAAGATTGGACGAGCTGAGCTGTAACTCTTTCAAGCCCACGACCGGAATCAATGCCGGAATCGCTGAAATAAACAGGGCAAACAAGAAATTTCGAGCCAATACAACCTGAAGTCCGGGCGCGCAACGAACGTAGTGGACAACCGTCCCTAAAGATTCAAAAAACCTCTCTGACCGAAGCTTGACCGCTACGGCTGGTCGTTTCCATCGCCAGACTGCCAGAACAACCAGGAGGAAACAGGCGGCGTTGAGAGCAAAAACAAAATTCGCTCCGGCCAACGGGACCAGCAGAGCACCTAACGCCGGGCCAACAATTCCCGAAAGGTTGAGTTGCAAACCACCCAATATCACCGCAGAGGGAAGCTCTGTGTCCGAGACGATTTGGGGCACAATCGACGTCCAGGCTGGTGCGTTAAAGGCAAATCCAATTCCGATGAAAAACACGCACACCAAAATGAGGTAAGGATTAAGCAGATGCAGCCAACCAAGTACCGCTAAGCCGATGGCGGTGGCGGCCAACCAAAGGTTGATGGCGCATACTAACTTCTGACGGTCTATCTTATCTGCGAGAGCGCCGGCGGGCAGTGTGAACAGAAAAAAGGGGAGCGATGCCACCGTTGACATGAGCGATATCAAAAGTGGCGACGCGGTGAGCAGATTCATTGACCAGGTCGCCGCGCTATCGTGGGCGGCCACGCAGGTTCCGGAGATCACAGTGGCAAGCCAGAGTTTTCTGAAAACCGGGTTTCTAAGGGCCGTCCAGGTGGAGCTCTTGGTCATAATCGGAGATGAACGTCTACATCCCGTTACAAATGGATTTGCGTCTCCGGGTTTCAGAACTTTTGCGAATTCCTTCAGTCTTTCTCGCAATGCCGCGCTCGAGTTGTTATTCCAAACCGGATAAGATCTGCTACGGTAATACCAAGCGGGAGGCTCACGGTGAAACTCCTCGACAGTTCGCCAGCAGGCGACGCCAGCCGATTGCGTACCGTCCACTGGAGCGTGGCGCGTCTTTCCGGTCGGAGTAAAGAGCCGGATTTCGAATTTCTATTTGCCGAGCTGCGCCCGGCCTGCTGGAATCTGCTTTACGCGTTCGTTCCGTCCGAAGGAGAGTCAGGTCCATGAAAGGGGAGGACAATCGCACCTGCCAGGCTTGCGGCGGCGAGCTCACCGGAGCGATGGAATTCTGTCCGGTTTGTATGCTTCGCCAAGCTCTGGAAGCGGAGGCTGAATCGGGTGAGCTTTCTTCGGAGTATTCAGCTAAACCTCAATCCGAACTGGTAGCGCGACGCTTGGAGCACTATGAGCTGGTGAGCGGCGAAGACGGGAAACCGATCGAGTTGGGGCGCGGCTCGATGGGTATCACTTACAAAGCATTGGACGTCGATCTGCGATGCCCAGTGACCTTGAAGGTCATCAGCGAACGATATCTCGGAGACGAGTCGGCGCGGCTTCATTTTTTGCGCGAGGCGCGCGCGGCGGCCAGTCTTCGTCATCCGAACGTCGCCTCGGTATTGCACCTGGGTAGAACCGAGAGCAGCTACTTCTATGCGATGGAGTTTGTGGAGGGGGAGACTCTGGAGAGCCTCATGCAACGCTCCGGCCGGCTTGGGGTAAAGTTGGCGCTCGAAATTGCGGCTCAGGTCGCGGCTGGCTTAGCTGCAGTGCACAAACAGAATCTCGTCCACCGAGACATCAAACCAACCAACATTATGGTGAACTTCGAGCAGGGGGATGTAACCGCGAAGATTATCGACCTCGGGTTGGCGAAGGCGGTGAATGAGCCTTCTTTGCAAGCCGCGATTTCAAATCCTGGGACGTTTGCCGGGACCCCGGAGTTCGCCAGTCCCGAGCAATTCGCGGGCCTCAGCGTCGATATCCGTTCGGATCTGTATTCGCTTGGCGTGACGCTTTGGGAGATGGTAGCCGGTCAAGCGCCGTTCCAGGGCTCGGCCGCGGAGGTGATGTATCAGCATCAGCACGCTCCCTTGCCGCTTGAACAACTCGAAGGTGTCCCACAGCCCGTCGTCGTTTTGCTCGACATCCTCTTAAAGAAAGACCCGACCCGGCGTTTCCAGACGC
>DATMQC010000145.1:0-6977 GCA_035567275.1 Chthoniobacterales bacterium
TCTGGTCTGCGATATGTCCGGCATATCGCTCAATCCAGCTGATAAATTTATCTTTGGAAATATTGGACATAATTTTTGAGCAAATTCGGGAGCAACTAGCGAGGCCGGGAGTCGCTCCCGGAATGGCGCACGCGAGCGCCCGGACCTTCCGGTCGCGTTCTGATCAGGCGCCCCACCGAAGACCCGGGGTCAAGACCGGTGCATCCCAAAGGCGGGTCAACTCGTCATCCAGCTTCAAGACTGTGATCGATGTGCCCGCCATCTCCAGACTGGTGATGTATGGGCCGACCAGACTCCGCGTCACCTTGATCCCGGCTTTCGTCAGAATTTCGTGTGCCTTGCGATAAATAACGAAAAGCTCCAGGAGCGGTGTTCCACCCATGCTATTCACAAAAAGGAGAACTTCATCCCCGCTCTTAAACGGCAAATCCTCTACGATCGGTCCGAGAAGAGTTTCAGTAATTTCGTCGGCGCTTTTGAGCTTCGTTCTGGTGCGTCCAGGCTCGCCGTGAATACCTATGCCAATCTCTATCTCGTCCTCTGGAAGATCGAAGGTCGGCTTACCGACGTGAGGCACGGTACAGGAAGTAAGAGCCATTCCCATGCTACGACCGTTGGCGTTCACCTTATGGCAAAGTGCAGCAACTTCTTTAAGCGAACCACCTGCTTCAGCGGCCGCGCCGCAGATTTTTTCAGCAAGCACGGTTGTGCCAACGCCGCGGCGTCCAGCGGTGTAAAGGCTATCCTTCACGGCAACATCGTCGTCGATCACCACGGCTTCGACCTCGATTGCCTCCGCGCGCGCCAGATCGGCCGCCATCTCGAAGTTCATCACGTCCCCGGTGTAGTTCTTGACGATGTGCAGCACCCCATTGCCGCCATTCACCGCTTTTGTGGCTTCATACATTTGGTCGGGTGTCGGACTGGTGAAAACCGCACCCGGGCACGCCGCATCAAGCATTCCGCGGCCGACGAACCCACCGTGCATCGGTTCATGGCCGCTTCCGCCGCCCGAAACCAGGGCGACCTTGCCCTTTACGGGCGCATCTGCGCGAGTAATGAAATTGGGATTGGTGTGAACTTTGATAATACCGCTGAAAGCGGCACCGAGGCCGGTAATTGATTCGAGGACGACGTTCTCAGGCGAGTTGATGAGCTTTTTCATTTTTAGGGGGGAGAGAATTAAGTTAGCAGATTTCCGGTTCAGGAACGCTGCAAAAAAGAAACGACATTTTTAAGGATAAGAAAATAAAATGAAACTGGCAACACTGAACCAGCCAACCGGTTCAGTATTTTTCGGCAAGCGGTTCCTTTGTGCCGCCAAGGCTTTCTGTTCCAAAGGATTTTATTTCGCCTCACTCGAAGGCGAGCAAGACGAACCGTTGGAATAATTTGACCGGTCGAATTCCTCGACCAACTGCAACATGCGCTCGGTGACTTTTCGAATCTGGGAGGGGGTCAGGAAGGAAAGATTTAATAACTCCATCAAGAGCAATCCCTGCGATGCGAGAAATAGGACGGCGACATCCTCCATTCTGAGGTTCAACTGTTTGCAGAGGTCTTGAAACTCGTTTTGGAACGACTCGCGCATCGGTGCTACAAGCTTCGGATCATTCGCGATAGCCGCCACGACAGCCGTCAGTACCGGTCGCTGTCCCTCGAGGTGGCGAAGAGTTCCGATGATGTTGGCTTTCATTTTGCCGTTTCGCTCCCCGATTAGCGATTCAGCAACCTTGGTGTGCTCACTCTCCAGCAGCTGCATTGAGCGTCGAATCATGGCCTCGAGCAAAGCTTCCTTGGATCGGAAGTGATAAAAAAGACCGCCCTTGCTGACCTTGGCTTCGTTAGCGGCTGTCTCGAGGGTAAGGTGGGCTGGGCCGCGTCTTGCGACAATCTCTTCGGCTGCCTGCAGGATCGATTCGCGTGAATCTCGTTTACGTCTACCGGGAACCGGGGGGCCGGTGGGGGTTCGGCTCATTCCAGATCATACGAATAACCGGCCCAATAGTACACCAAAAAGCGCGACCGTCCCGGCAGGCGGCCATTTTGGACAGCGAAATTCGAGCGAATCAGGAAATGGTATGCGAAGAAGATATTCCTCTTCGATTTTCGGCGCTCGTTGTCTAAGCTCTTTCGGCAGGTCGCAATCCAAATTCAAAACGCGGGAGTTTATCCATGTTAAGCCTGCTTGGCACTTTAATAATCGGGCTGATCGTAGGAGCGATCGCGAAGCTCATCGTTCCTGGGAAGGAACCGGGGGGCTGTCTCATAACGATTGCAATCGGCATCGCTGGTTCTTTCGTCGCTTTTTACCTCGGAAGATTACTTGGCTGGACTTCTGGACATCCCGACAGCTTGCGACCGGTTGGCTTTATTCCGTCACTGCTAGGGGCAATTATCCTGCTGCTTATCTACCATTGGATACGCCGGCGAACGGGACGCTAACGCGCCGTCTCTCCCTTACGGACCAATGTTGATGAAAGCGTTGGGAGGGACGGCCTCTGTGCCGTCCCATTTTTCTCCTTATTATGGGGCGCCAGAAATGATTAGTCGGACGGCACCGAGGCCGTCCCCCCATCATGAAAAACGAACATCAGCGAAAATGCCCTCGGCTTGTGCACCACGTGGACCTATCCTAAGTTTTTTTTTCGTTCATGCGCACACATTATTTTTGGCAGCGCGAGATACGCTGTGATGTGGCGGTGGTAGGGTCCGATCTCCGAGCGGACCGTCAGCATTGGTCGCCCTGAACTTACGACCTCACCGCAAAACCGGGCGGCTCGGAGATCCGCCCCTACCACACCGCTTCCGACTAAACTAGTCCACAATCTGGACGGGCGTTCCTACCTCGACGTTATTGTAAAATGCCTCTGCCATCTTGCCGGGCATTCGAATACACCCATGAGAAGCGGGGTAGCCAGGCAAATAGCCTTTATGCATTCCAACACCTCCAGTGATTCGCATAAAGAAAGGCATCGGCGCGCCTTTGAAAATTGCGCCCGGAGGTTTGGGATCTTTACCTACGTCAACGTCCTTCTGAACAACATTGCCTGCGGCATCCACATAGTCTCCGTAGAGGTTGGAGGCATGATCATGATCCTTCTGCATAATCTTATAGTTCCCAATTGGCGTATTATGGCCTTCGCGTCCGGCGGAGACCTGCGAAACGCCGACCAGTTGACCCCCTTTGTAAAAATACGCTCGCTGTTCCTTGAGGTAGATAACAACGGATGGAGGGCCGGAAACTCCGTCTCCATCCCAGTACGAAATCGAGTCAATCTCAGCTTGTAGACCACCGCCACCGCCACCAGTTGAGGGGATGTAAGAGGTGTTTGGATTTGCGAGCCGAGCTTTTTCGCTCTCGCCGCACCCCGCAAGCAGGGCTGCCACCAACACGACCGAGGTACATCGCATATTCATATACGGAGAACAGCTGGGATAACCAGTCTTGCAAAATTGTCAAGCAACGCACTCCCGTTTTGACGGTCCCAAAAAGCGGTTCTCCTGTTTGATCGAAACGGTAGCCTCTGCTATATGCTGAATTTGGACCATATGCCAACGTACGAATATCTCTGCGAAAAGTGCGGACAGACCTTCGAGGCTTTCCAATCAATGAAGGACGAGCGCTTGAAAATCTGTTCAGAGGAACTATGCAGGCTAGATCGTTGGGGTCAGGGTACAGTGAAGCGCCTTTTGGGAACGGGCGCCGGCCTTCTTTTCAAAGGCTCCGGCTTTTATATCACCGACTACCGAAGTTCAAGCTACAAAGAGAGTGCCAAGAAAGAGAGCAATTCACCGTCGAGCGAGAGCGCAAAGGGAGGGAGCGAAAAAGCTTCCGGGGCCACAGGTTCTTCGAATAAACCGTCTTCGACGAACCCTTAGTTTCGGCGCGGTGGAGACAAGGTGACAAAGGTAGCCGATGCCGTATAATAGCGCGATGTTTCGCTTGACTCGGGGTGAACAGTTGCTCGTGGCCGGATTCAGCTTAGCGCTTCTCGTGGGAGCTATCGTCGAACACGCTCGGCAGACTTTCCGTCAACAACACGCGGTTGAGTCAAAGTAAGAAAAATGCAGAAATCGTTTAGCGAAGTTGTCGAACTGATTATCGAGAGAGACCCGCGGTACACGAAAGAGGCCTACATCTTCCTGAAGGAAGCGCTCGAATTCACTATCAAGCAAAAGAGGCGAGGGAAGAGCGAAGCCGGTTCCCATGTCGATGCCGGTGAATTGCTGGACGGTTTCCGGCAGCTCGCCCTGAAAGAGTTTGGGCCAATGGTCATGACGGTTCTAGAATATTGGGGCGTTGCCGCCTCCGACGACGTGGGCAACATGGTTTTCAATCTGATCGACGCAGGAGTTTTTGGGAAAACGGAATCCGACTCGGTGGAAGATTTTCGCGGCGCCTTGAATTTCCGAACCGCGTTCGTCGAACCCTTCGAGCCGCGGAGCTCAAAGCCTGCGAAGTCCTGATTTGCTGAAAGAAAGTAATGCAGATTCCCGAGATTGAGTCGGCGTACTTTGAATTGGCCAACGGCTTGACGCTCATTGTGGCGGAGCATCACTCGGCTCCTCTAGCCAGTGTTCAGGCATGGTGTCAGACGGGAAGTATTCATGAAGGTGAATGGTTGGGGGGCGGTTTGACGCACTTGCTCGAGCATCTGCTTTTCAACGGGACGGGGCGTCGCACGTCGAAACAGATCAGTGACGAGATTCATGCGGTGGGCGGCTATCTTAACGCCTACACCTCTTTTGATCGCACGGTTTTCTGGATCGACTGTCCGGCAAGCGCTGTGCGCCAATCGATCGATATACTGGGCGACATGCTGTTTGGTTCCATTCTGGAACCTGAAGCTCTTGGCAGGGAGATGGATATCATTCGTCGTGAGTTTGACATGGGTTTGGACGATCCGGACCGCGTGCTGAGTTATCTCACGTTCAGGACCGCGTTTCAGGTGCATCCCTGTCGCTACCCGGTGATTGGAATTCGCGATATCTTCGACCGCTTAACTCCCGCCGACGTCTCTCGGTATTACCGCAAGCGTTATGTACCCAACAACATCTTCCTGGTCGTTGCGGGCGATGTGGAAGCCGATCGCGTGAAAACCGATGCGGAGGAGTTGTTGAGCTTTGCGAAGCGCGCTGCGTTGGAGCCTGTCATCTTGCCCGAAGAGCCGCGCCAGCTCGGGCGCCGCACCGCTGAACAGGCGTTCAAATCGGAACTTGCTTATTTCAATCTTGGTTGGCACGTGCCGGCAATTTCCCACGAAGATATGGCGTCGCTTGACGCGGCTTCAGTAGTGCTGGGTGGTGGAACAAGCTCGCGTCTTTATCAGGAACTACGCGAAAAAGAAGGTTTGGTCTACGGAGTGGGAGCGTACGCTTACACCCCGGGTTTCCCGGGGTTGCTTACCGTCTCGGGCACTTGTGCCAAGGAAGTTTCAGAGCTGGTATCCGAACGCGTGGTCCGATGCGTTGATGACTACCATGAACGCCGAATAAGCGAGGAGGAAGTTCAAAAGGCGAAGCGGATCCTTGCGGTGAATATGATCGAACAGCTTCAGACCGTTAAGGGAGTGGCGTCGGATCTGGGGTTGAATTGGCTGTACGCTAGGAATCTGGGGTTCAGCCGGCATTATCTCGAGCGGGTCCAATCGGTCACCGTTCCGGATGTTGAGCGCGTAGTGGGTCGGTACATGACGGATTCGAACCTCACGGTTGCGATGCTGCGACCGGAGATCAGCACCAGGCGGGCACCGGCGGTCGCGCGATTCAGTTTGGAACCGCAGCTTCATCGCCTGACTAATGGAGCCAAGGCAGTCCTCATTCCGGATCGGCGGTTGCCGATGATCTACAGTTCCGTTGTTGTTCGTGGTGGGGCGCTGTTCGAGACGCTCGAGAACAACGGCATTCACCGGCTTCTTTCGCAAGCGATGCTGAAGGGCACTCACTCCAGATCCGCCGAACAAATCGCGCAGGGGATCGAGGAAATCGGCAGTTTGCTCTCCGTTGAATCGGGCTACAATACGTTGCGTGCCGCCGTCAGTTCGCTTTCCGCCGATTTCCAGAAGGCGTTTTCGGTGCTCATGGATGTCGCAACCGATCCGACATTTCCCGCCGAATTCACCGAGCGCGAACGCGAAAGCCAGATTGCCGCGATTCGCTCGGAGAATGTGCAGCCGCATGTAGTAGCACGGAACTTGCTGCGCAGCAAGATTTACGGATCTCATCCGTACGCCCTCAACCCGCTTGGCCGGGAGGCGAGCGTTCTCCAGATCACGCGGGATCAACTTTCGGAACGGCATCGGGATTGCTTTATCTGGCCGCAATCGACATTTGGATTCTGCGGCAACTTTGAGTCTGAGCAGGTGATCGACATGCTTGAGAAGGCACTGGCAGCAGCACCCTCAGATCGTCAGGCTCAACCCTTCGCTATCCCGCCGGTGGATGAGATAGAGGAGCGCATCGTGCATTCCCACGAAGGGAGACATCAGGCGGTCGTTTACATCGGGTTCCTTGCGTGCGGACTTATGGATCCTGACCGGGTCGGTCTCGAGTTGCTGGATGAAGCAGCCGGTGATTCGAGCTCCCGATTTTTTGTCCGGATTCGCGAAGAACTGGGATTGGCTTATTCCGTGGGGAGTTCGTTATTCATTGGCTTGGCGCCCGGGGTTTTCAGCTTTTACGCAGCGACATCTCCAGAAAACGCGGAGAATGTCGCACGGATTATTCGCGATGAGTTAGCCGACCTGGCCAGGAATGGCTTGGAAGAGCAAGAGTTTGCCCGGACCAAGGCGAGAAGTATCGCGCAACTCGAGTTCCAGCTCCAAAGCATGGAAGCCTGCGCACAGAGCGCCGCTTTGAACGAACACTACGATCTCGGATATGACTATGTTCGTCGCCGGAAGCGGATGATTGAGGAGTTGAACAGAAGCACGGTGAGCGATTTAGCCAGGAAATATTTGATGGATAAACCGGCG
>DATMQC010000146.1:0-4533 GCA_035567275.1 Chthoniobacterales bacterium
TGCGAAGGATCTTCGCCGGGGTTTTTAGAATCCCGTTTAGACGTACGCGAGCAAACGAGGTGTTGTCAAACACCCGCCTTCAAGGCCTTGCCAAAACGGCTGCGAAATACTCAATGATTAATGTACAGAACCCGGCGAGCCGCGTTTTGAGGTCAATGGGCGGCGGCACAGCAGGAGCTTCGCCCTACCGTGTGATACGACCTTGGGGCCGGTGATCGGTAGGGCGAGCCTCCCGGCGAGCCGCGTTTTGAGGTCAATGGGTGGCGGCACTACGGGAAAAACCGTGACCCATCTGCAATCGATTTTGCTTTTCAAGGATTCTAATGAAATTTTGCGTCGCTTTGGACGGAAGGATTACGCAAAAATAGCGACTTCGATGATTACGATAGCGCCAGAAGACCCCCGCTCGCAGGTTGCCCAAGATCTGCTTTCCGCTTTTGTAGAGGACGTCAAAAGACGCTACCAGAAGCCCCCGGCAGACGTTGGCACATTTGATCCGAATCTCGTATCTGTGCCCCGAAGCGCTTTTCTGGTGGCACGACGCGATAACATCGCTATTGGCTGTGGAGCGCTTGTGCCTATGGACGACTATCATGTGGAGGTTAAACGCATGTACGTTCGTCCCACGGAACGAGGGCGCGGCGTCGCAATGATGATCCTGGAGGAGCTGGAACGCCTGGCGCGAGAATTTGACTACGACGCCATGCGCCTGGAAACCGGCGTCAACCAACCCGAATCCATCGCGCTCTACGGTAAGGGAGGTTTTTATCGCATCCCCAATTTTGCGCCGTTTGTCGGGGACGCTTCGGCGGTATGTTTTGAAAAGCGAATCTAACCAGCCACCTCGGAGATGCGGCCTCGCTATGTTAAAGCCTCATCCTTCGCTTTGCTCGCTTCCGCGCCACGCTCCCGAGCGGCTGGCGCGAGGACCGCGATAAGCAGCACCAGCACCGCCACGGCTAAAAGCGCCTTATCCAGGGGCATCATGTGGGCAAGAAAACCGATCAGCGGTGCTCCAACTAAAAAGCCGCCGTAGCCGATCGTCGATACCACGGCTATGGCCCGGGAACCCCTCCCAGGGACCTCGCCCGCTGCTGACATCGCCGATGGGAACACCACGGAAAGTCCGAGCCCCCAGGCGAGGGCGCCAAGCAGTGCGATCAGGGTCGAATTTACCAGACACAGCCCGGCCACTCCGGTACAGGCCAGAACGCCAGCTGCCCGCAACACTGGCGCTCTGCCGAAGCGCTGGATGACAAGCCCGCCACTAAACCGGCCTAATGCCATCGTCACGTTGAAACCCGCAAACGTCAGCGCACCAACCGCCGGAGGCGCCCCGCGATTGTCTACCAGCATGAGGGCAAGCCAGTCGTTTGCCGCGCCCTCACCCAGGGCCGTCGCGAACGTTATGATACCGAGCAGGATTTCTACGGGGTCGAGGGCCGACCGCCGAAGTTGACCGGCCGCCGGGCGATCCGATGCGAAAGCTTGCGGCTCGTCAAAGATCGGTTCTTCGACCGGTTCCGGTCTGGTGCTCGGAAGCAGGCCGGCGTCCGGAATATAGCGCGTGGTAGCTAACCACATTGCAACCATCAAAACCACCGACACACCGAGCAACTGCCACGCTATGGGCAGACCAACTGAGGCGGCGAGAGCACCCGCCAGAGCCCCAGACACGGCACCAAGAGAGAAAAGTCCATGCCAGCAGGGCATCAATACTTTTCGCCGGCGCTCTTCGACGAGATGTCCCTGCACATTCATGGCAACGTCACCGACGCCGGTACCCACACCGGTTATCAACAACATAAGCGCCAGTACGGGCACCGAACGAGCCATCGGGAGCATTGCCCAGCCGCCCAGGCAGATCAGGGTCGCAACCAGGCTGACCATTCGTGAGGAATACCGGTCCACAAGTCGCCCCGTAAAGGGCATCCCAAGGATCGATCCAATTCCCACGCAGACCAGCGCGAACGCAAGCTGCGTCGGGGTAGAGCCCAGCTGATCGCGTATCCCTGGCATCCGGGAGTACGATGATGCCATCACAAAGCCGTTGCCGAAGAACATTACGACAACCGCAAAGGGCGAACCTGTCGGGGACACGATATCGCTTGGTTTGGACATCCGAATTCTTTCGTTCCAGCGTACTTTATGAAGCAAAGATAGCCGACAAAGGAATTTGGGAATTTCGCAAGAGACGAGAGCGGCTAATCTGGAAAAATCGCAATTCCGTTTTTTGTGATTTTTCCACCTCGTTAGCGGAATACGTTCAGTTTCCCTAGCGGTGAGGATCGAAGCCGAGCCTGTTCGACAAAACCCTCGATAACGAGGTATTTTTCGCCCCATCCAGCGCGCTCCAGGAGGCGTTCAGGTCTGCTGTCGATCAACGACTTCGAATCCTGCAAATCGAAGCGCCTTGATAGCATCATTTAATTGCCGGTCTTTAACAAAAACGTAATCAGTTTCGTAGGTAGCAATCGGCAGAATCCCAATATTCGATTGTGCCAGCGGAACGGCTACCGAAACCAGAATGCCGACAAGATCCAGGTCCAGAGGACCTTCAATCTTGAATCCCTGCCATCCCCTGCTCGCACGTATGCCATCGGGCACAAAACGATCTTCGCAAACCACCGACAGTTCGTCCGGGGTGCGAGAGATCGATAAGAAGGCTTCGCCCGTGGCCCATTCAGGAATCGGCGCCTTGGCGTCCAGCCGACATACCGCAAGCCGCTCCCGCAGGACAACAAGCTTTAAGAGAGGAGGATTCATCGGACCGGCAACATGCCACTAAAAACTACGGAGCGCCAACGGGAGTTTTCGCAAATCGAACGTTTGATTTTCACCAGGTTGAATGCATCCTTTCGGCTCTCCATCTATGCAACGGCTGCCTGGTTTCCGTGACTTTTATCCAGAAGAGTGCGCGTTTCGAAACTATCTCTTCGCAACTTGGCGCAAGGTTGCGCGATCATTTGGATTTCTCGAGTACGACGGCCCAACATTGGAGCCGACGGAGCTTTACAAAAAGAAGAGCGGCGAAGAACTCAAAACGCAACTGTTCCGCTTCGTTGATAAAGGGGAACGCGATGTTTGTCTTCGGCCGGAAATGACACCGACCCTTGCTCGTCTTGTTGCCGCAAGAGAAAGAGATTTCAGGAAGCCTCTAAAATGGTTCAGTATTTCACCGTTCTTTCGATTCGAGAAACCGCAGAAAGGCCGGCTTCGAGAATTCTATCAAATCAACTGTGATATAATCGGCGATAATTCCGCCGCGGCAGACGCGGAGTTAATCGCGTTGGGCGTCGCCTTGCATGAGGCATTCGGGCTTACAAGCGCCGACTTTTTTGTCCGGCTCAACAACCGGGCGCTTTGGGCAGAGTTCCTCTCGCAAAATAAAAAATCACCTGACCAGTTGTGGGAATTCCTCGCTATTGTCGATAAAATCGGCCGCGAGAGCGAAGAGATCACTGCACGCAAGCTCGAAGTCTTCGGTTTGAATCCGGGCACGGTCTACGAATTCCTGAAAACACCAGCGGACTCGCTTCCCGGGTTCGGCGAATTGGTTCGCGAATTACGCTGGCGCGGTCTGGAAAAATTCGTTGAGCTGGACTTGACCATTGTTCGGGGACTTGACTATTACACGGGCCTGGTTTTCGAATTTTTTGACCGCAAGAAAGAAAACCGCTCTCTTGCCGGAGGCGGGCGCTACGACAATCTCGTGTCTGTTATAAGCGACGGAGCGGTCGATCTTCCCGCGGCCGGGTTTGCGATTGGAGACGTCACCCTGGGGAATCTTCTATGCGAACTCGAGCATACAAAATCAAGGGTCGACCAAGCTCTCAGGAATCGCCTTGCCGCGTTTATTGTGGTGGCGGATGAAAGCCTTCGCGAAAATGCAATCCAGCTCGCGAATTCGCTTCGTCAATCCGGCATCCCGGTCGACTACGCGCTGCAGCCCGCAAAGGTAGGCAAACAATTTCAGCTGGCAGAAGCCTTGGGAGCCGCTCGCACAGTCGTAGTCGGTCGGGAGTGGCCGCAACTGCGTGTAAAACAGCTCTCTGACCGAACCGAAAGGATCATTTCTAAGGACGAGATTCACACTATCTTTCCCGGCGTTTGACTATTTTCCAACCACTAGATCCTCATGTACCGCACTCACCACTGTAACGAACTTAGAGCGTCCGACGTAGGGCGGGAAGTCACACTTGCCGGTTGGGTAGACTCGCGGCGGGATCACGGCGGGGTGATCTTCATCGATCTGCGCGATCGGGAAGGCCTGACGCAGGCAGTCTTCCGGCCCGAAGAAGCACCTCAAGCAGCCGCCCCTGCTCACGGTTTGCGCAGTGAGGACGTCGTAAAGGTTACAGGTAAAGTTGCGCTACGGCTCGAGGGAACGCAGAACCCGAAGCTCGCAACCGGCGAAATCGAAGTTGTGGCCGCCTCGCTCACCATTCTCAACCGGTCGGAGGCACTGCCGTTTCCCATTCATGCAGAGGTGGGCAATGAGGATTTGCGGCTTGCTTATCGCTACCTCGACCT
>DATMQC010000147.1:0-2990 GCA_035567275.1 Chthoniobacterales bacterium
AAATCAGCGCAGCTATGAACCTCATCGAGCTTCAAATGACCGGATCAGGTGTAACTTCGCGAAGAATGAGACCTCCTGGCGGCCCTGCCACAATGGCCCGTCTCGCTCGGCGGAGCTTCCTAATGTTGGTCCGCCAGGGCAATACGTGCGACCACGTATAACCGTGCGGAAAAGGCCAATGACGCAAACCGGTCTGCAATCTGTGATGGGCCGTCGCTTGCAGGGAGTGTTCCCGTGACCCCCAAGCGGCAGCGCCAGCGGAATTTCCAGCGAATTCACCTGCAAAACAGCATCCCTGGTGCGATGGCAGACAATCCGCCGAAGCACCAGAGCCACTACCGCCGCCTCAAGGAAAAACGCTGAACCTGCATTACGCCGGGCGGATTACCTGATCAATTATCGGCGGCGGTTTCGTGGTAGGCGATAATCGTGTTTTGGTGTTTCCGAAATTCGGCAAAGTCCCGGAACAGAGCTTCGTGCTGTTTTGGATCGAGGTGTATCACTGCTTTTGCAGCGTCGGTTCTTTTCTGGTAATCGACGAACTCCCGATATAGGGCTTCGCGCTTTTTCGGGTCGAGAGGGACTTGCTCTTGCGCGGTTGCTTTGTCGCGCTCGGGGGTTAGTGCGGCCTTTTTTAGCCATTGCTCGGCAGCCGGAAACCGGGTCCATCCCGAGACGGAGCTAGATATATCGAAGTCGTGCCATTTTGGACGGCGGGCTTTTATCTCGTTTAGGTGCGAAAGAAAAGCTTGCGCGAAACGATTTACTCGCTGATAGCGTTCCGACTTGGTAGGCCAATTATATGCGAGAAGAACGGTTCCGACTGCGACAGTCTTGACCGGAGCATCTTTCGACACGAGTTCAGGATAATCATCAGAGTTTATGGTTGTTGTCGTATAATTTGAGATCAGATTACCCGTAATCGGTAGGAAGTGTAGGTTTTCATCTGGTCTGATTTCTTGGAGCAGCCTTGATGGCTTCGTGGCTACATAAACCAACGCGGAAATTTCTCCGCGCCGCAGCTCATCGAGGGCGAGCGGATGAGGTAGGCTTGTCACGTCGGGCTCGATCCCCACCGCCTTAAAAACAGCCGTCGCGGTCGTATAGCTGCCACTGTCACGCAGCCCGAAATTAACCTTTTTCCCACTTAGGTCATTGATCGACCGGATGTCTAGCCCGGCCAGCACATGAACCTCTTGATCATAGAGCTTCGTGACGTATTGCAGGTATTTTTCGACGCTCGGAAAGGGCGGATTGCGTTTGATTTCATCGAGCACGTCGGTCTGGACGATGCCGAAATCGATGCCGCGAGCGAACATCACATCCTTGGCATTTTGCAGTGCCCCAGCCCCGGCGATCGGCAGAAGCCGCAAGTGGTTTTGTTCGCTGGTAAGAGCGAGCGCCAGATCGACAGTGTAGTCGGTCCCTTCAGACACGATGCCGAGAAGCCCGTTGTTTATCTCCTCGCGCATCACATGGCGTAATTTGGCTGTCGGGTCCACTCGATGCACCACTCGCTTCTTGGGTTCCGGTTGAAGCTGGTCATCCTGAAACTGGCCGTCCTGAGGGGGGTCTGCCCAAGCTGGCGTTGTAGCAAGGAGACCGCAGAACCCGACTAATACGGCTCGGTTCACCTTTACATATCTGTCCACTATCGACCTCCCATAATGTCGATCCTCTAGGGAAATGTACATCGGACACTCCCTTCTCAGATTATCGCTGAATAGACATAGGAACTATTTTGAATGTTTCCAGGAAAATACCTTATGGAGGCCCGAGTCGTTTATTCAATTCTTCGAGTTTCTGAGCCTCTCGCTCGACTATCTCATCCAAAATCGTTGACTACTCTAATGCTCTGTCCAAAAGCAAGTATTATGGTTAATTGGCTAACGAATTCGCACCAATGCCGAGCAATTCGCGTTCGTAAGCTGATTTTATTTGCGGGAGGCTCGCTGTGAAGCTCGGAAACCGCCACGGAAGGATACTGATCAGAGTCATCCCGACTGCCCGTCCGTCAATCGCAACGCATGGATCGGGGTTCAGCAAATAACCGAGAGCGTCGCGATCGGGGTTCGTGGACCTCGATGTTCCGGCCTTTGCTCCTATTCTCGGATCGCGCCAATCGGAGCAGTTTGACTCGATCGGCTCCCCAGGAATGAGGAAAATGAATTAGACCGACAACCGGACTTGGGGACGGAGACGAAGGAGAGAAGGGCGCAGTGCCATTGCGGCTCACTCCGGATTATCGCCTCGGGGTAGCCGGAACGAGTGTAAGTGTGTCATTGTGTGCTTGTCAGCGCCGCCACCGGAGCCGTCGTCCATTCGGGCTGCACCTACCCGAAAAGCCAAGTTCGGATCGCGTGACAAATCACGGCAAGCACCAGGATCGCCAGGATCTCCTCGAATTCCACGGAACCGGGGATTGCAGCAATGATCGGCTTCACCGCAGCCAAAAGCCCTTGGAGCGCTTTCAAGATCAAAAGCACCGCGATATAGACCGGCAGAACGATGACAATCCCGCCGATCAGCGTCGTTTTCATGAATTCAGCAATCGTTCTCATCTGGGTCTTGCTCCAAATAGGCAACCGGCGTCGACCCCCGTTCGACCATTCGTGGCGAAGGTGCCGTCATCTCTGCGCACGCCATCAGCCTCACGTATGGTCGCACGAAACCTTGGCGATTGTCTGACTATGCCGTTGCTCACTTTTTTTCGCGCAAGGCAACCAGCAAGAACGGCAAGTTCCCGTTGTGACGCTGGATGACTGAGACCAAGTCGGAGTGCTGCGTGCTGGCCGTGCTGATGCCGTTGACGATAACGTCGGTGACCTTGTAGCCATGATTGGTCGGGTTGAGCCGCCAATCGATCCTGATAGGTGCGCCGCCGTTGATCTGGACGCGGCTCGATACGATGACCCCTTCCCTATCGGACTGGCTCCCTAGCACCCCGAAGCTTGCGCCGCCGAGGGCGCGCAGGGCGGTGGAATAGCTGA
>DATMQC010000148.1:0-19560 GCA_035567275.1 Chthoniobacterales bacterium
AAAAAATGGGTGGTCGTGCGATGTGCCAAGCAATTCGTGCAATTTTCATTACTGATCTACGGTTTCTCGTCACAGATCTCAGGGATTTCCAAGTCAGACCCGTTCGGATGCAGTATGCCTTTGCAGTTTCCGTGCCGTTGCGAGGCGACGAGCCGTCTGGGAAGAGCTGTGAAACAAAATGGGTGTTTGAATTAGACGAAACGAGTAACTCTTTTCCTCGCCGATTTGTGAGCGCCGCGACCTTCTCCAGGAACTATCCATAAAAAAACGAACATCGGCGAAAGTGCCCAGGCCATACAGCGCAAAGGACCGAGCCCAAGTCTCATTGCACAAGTCACAGAGCCGCCGGCAAGTGTGAACGCCGGCTGCCGGGAGCTGCGGCCCCTTGCATCCGTTAGTGAAAAGAGCGAAACGAGGATCCGTTCAATCGGGAAGTTGCAATTCCCTGAGTCTCCGATGCAATGTTCGCCGGCTGATGCCGAGTTTCTTTGCCGCCTCCGTCCGGTTGCCGCCGCTCTCATCAAGAGCACGCACGATGAGGCGGCGTTCGTTTTCCTGGAGATTGACCTGATCCTGGGCGAATGCTTCGCGCGGGCCGAAGGATTCGGTGCCTCCGCGCACGGCGAGCGGAAGATCTCTGACGGTAATCTGCTTTCCAACGGAAAGTGTCATCCCCGAATCAATTGCTCCCTTCAGTTCGCGCACGTTACCCGGCCAGTCATATTGAAGAAGGCAATCCATGGCTTCCGGCGACAACGGGCGAAACGCTTTGCTATCGCGCTCGCAGATTTCCTTAAGGAACGCGTTTACCAGAAGTGGAATATCTTCTTTTCGCTCCCGAAGGGAAGGGATACGGATCTGGACAACATTCAGCCGATAATAGAGATCTTCGCGGAATTTTCCTTCCCGCACCAGGGAGGCCAGATCGCGGTTGGTTGCCGCAATCAGCCGCACATCGGCCCGGAGGCTCTGATTGCCGCCGACCCTCTCGAAAACCCCGGGATCTAGGGCGCGCAGCAGCTTTACCTGGATATTTGAATCGATCTCCGCGATCTCATCGAGGAAAAGCGTGCCGCCTGCCGCCTGTTCGAACCTGCCGACTCGCCGCTCGACAGCGCCTGTAAATGCGCCCCTCTCGTGACCAAAAAGCTCGCTCTCGATGAGCTGCGGAGAGAACGCCGCGCAGTTAAAGGCTACGAAACGTGCCTTGTTCCTGTTGCTCAGGTTGTGGATGGCGTGAGCGATCAATTCCTTTCCTGTGCCACTCTCGCCCAGGATCAAGACGGTGGCGCCAGAAGGCGCCACTTGGCGAACGGTATCGAAAATATCATGCATCGCCTTCGATTCGCCGATGATAGTTTCCAGGCCGAAACGCTTATCCACCTGCTGCCGCAGGTGAATATTTTCCTGCTCGGTTTGCTGTCCCGTGATCGCACGAGATATTTTGATTCCAAGCTCGTCGATAT
The DNA here is from genome assembly GCA_035567275.1 of Chthoniobacterales bacterium. GTDB lineage: Bacteria > Verrucomicrobiota > Verrucomicrobiia > Chthoniobacterales > JAFAMB01 > DASZHC01. Next base: position 1,467 of record DATMQC010000148.1, read on the forward strand.
TGACCGGCTTGGTAACAAAGTCGTACGCGCCCCGCTTCATAGCTTCAACCGCGGTGGCAATTGAACCATAGGCAGTCATCAGAATACAAACAGGCGGTCGCGGTCGCTGCAGAATGCGTTCAACGAGCGTCATCCCATCTTCGCCTCCCAATCGCAAATCGGTTAGCACCAGATCGATATGGTCCGAGTTAAGGACGTTCAGGGCCTCGTCCAGATTGCTGGCCGTATAGACGTCAAACTCCTCCTCAAGCGATTGACGAAGCCCTTCTCGCGTATGTTTTTCGTCGTCAACGATCAGAATTGTGCCTTGCATTGCGTTCAGTCGGCACCCTGGTCCTGCAGCATCCGCACCCGCTTGTCCCCATAAGGGAGGTGGATCGTGACGCGCACCCCCTTACCCTCATTGCTTTCGATTTCGATCTCTCCGCCGTGTTCGCGTACGATTCGGCGAACGATCAATAATCCGAGTCCGGAGCCGGACGATTTCGTAGTGAAATAAGGCTGAAACAGTTTGCTCATTTTCTCCTGTGATATTCCTCCGCCGGTATCGTTGAATGATACCGAAATGTAGAACTCATTTTGCCAGGAGCGAATATTAAGAATGCCTCCTGTCTTCATAGCTTGAAAGGCGTTCTTGATTACATTGTAGAAGGCTTGCTTTATCTGATCCCGGTCCACTTCGACTCGCGGTAGTGTCGGATCGAGATCCATTTCGACGATAATGTCCCGATCGCGGATTTCGGGCCGAAGAAAAGTCACCGATTCCTCGAGAATTTCGTTCAGATCGTGAGATTCAAATTGGGGGGTCGAGGGCCGAATCGCTCTCAAGAATTGATGGACGATCGAGTCCAGACGCTGAATTTCGCTCTTTGCAATCTCAAGAAGAGAGCCAATTTCGGCCCTCACTTCCGGAGGAGCTTTCCGCAATCTGCGATCAATCAATTGCAGGTGGATGTTGAGCGAGTTGAGGGGATTGCCAATTTCGTGCGCCACGCCGGCGGCAAGCAAGGTGAGAGCTGACAGGCGCTCGCTTTCGATGGTTTCTTCGGCCATCCTGCGATCCTCGGTGATATCGCGCAGAATGATGGCATAACCGACGAAATCCAGTTTCATCGCGTCAGATTCCGGAACTTCCTGTTCCAGATGCAGCGGGGCGACATAGAAATTAAGAAATCGGTGCTGAGGATAAAAGACTTCGATATCCCGGCTCACAATGCCCTGGTTTGATCCCAGCGAGATCCAGTCTAACCCACGAAGCTTTTCGTCCAAAGGCCGACCGATAGCGTCCTCAGGCTCAATGGCGAAGAGCTGGGCTGCAGCCGCGTTGATGAACTGCACCTTTCCATGGACATCCGTAACGATGACACCCTCCTGCAGGGCGTCAAAGATGCGCTCGAGAAAACCTTTTTCCTGTGCAAGCCGGACAAGATAGTTTTGGACTTCCTCCGGTTGCACTCTCCGGATCCGCTCAATCAGCTTATCGATGAATCCTGACCTCATCTAGTCGCTCCAACGCAGATGCGAAACGTTCAGCGGGTATCGCCGTTGCATCGTTTGCCAATTCGGGTTCGGCTTCCCATGTTTCGGGTGGAAAGCTCGTCTCGAATCGGCTGGCGAGAATGTCGATAGTCGCCTTCAAAGAGGCACTTTCAATATGCAGACACCGCACTTGGAAATCGTCTTGCTTCACCACAACGCCAGCTACCCACGGATCACATTTGGTCGCCCGACTAATTTCGGGTGAAAAGTGAAAATCGATCCTCCACGCCGGTTCGCCGCTCGCGTCGGAGCTCTGTTCGAAGCGCAGAATCTGAAATAGAACTGGCAACCAGACAATCTGCTGATCCTTGAGAGGAAGTCGGAAATCGGGAATCTTGGCGCCTTTTGGCGCCGGGACGCCCGCGATTGCGATTGTTGCGGCGAATTCCCGAGGGTAAGCCCAAACACGCTGCCCGTTCCTGCATACGACCATGCGATGTTCGGGATCGATCGTCTCGATTCGAAGTTTGTCCGGCATCTCCAACGTCACTCGGAGCGGCTGATTCAGGATCTCCGCTGCCAGCGGCGGTCCTTCACGAACGATGACATCCATCTGCAGCGCCTTCGTTAGACCCTTCGAATAAAATAATGCGCCGTAGGGCTGTAAAATTCGGGCTAAGACGTCGTACTTGTTTTGGGCGTGCAGGAGTTGAGCAGCGCTAAGCAGTCCCAACGCCAGGATGGCCCCGAAAGGGCGCTTAGGAGCAATTGCGCGCATGACGTCTACCTGTAAAGCGAAAACCAGGAAAAGCGAATAGGCCATTTTTGTGTCCTGTCGCAGGTCACAAAGCCAGGTATTTGAACACCGACGCGGACGGGCGCTATCCAAGGTTGCCTTTGCGATTTCTCAAAGTTAAACATAGACCCTGTGCTGGTGATGACGTTTCTGTTGGGTGTTCAGTCCGGCGGGCTTGTGTACGCCTTTACGGAATCGACGTTTGAGGGGAAGCTTGTCTTAACGGCACTCTTCGTAGCGTCGATCTTCAGTTGGTCCGTTATGGTCACCAAGATCCACGTGGTGCGGCTTGCTAAGGCGCAGAACGATCGATTCCTTCACCTCTTCAGATCTGACCGGCAACCCCTGAGAATATACGAGTCCAAGGTCCGATTCGATGGGTCTCCCCTCTACTCCATCTATCGAGCGGGATGCAAAGAGCTTGCGTTTCACTTGCTTGGTTCCACCGAGGTTGATGACACTTTCTGGGCACGTTTGGAAATAGCGGAGCGAATCACGCCTTCGCAGATGCGCGTTGTTACCACCGGGATGGAGCGAGCCGTCGGGGAATCGGCGTTGCGCCTTGAATCACAGATGATTCTACTGGCGACAGCAGTAAGCGGAGCCCCGTTTCTCGGGCTACTCGGCACTGTCTGGGGCGTCATGGATACTTTTTCCGGCGTGGCGCTTGCCGGTTCGGCAAATTTGCAGGCAATGGCGCCTGGAGTTTCGGGCGCGCTGATCACGACGGTGACGGGTCTCCTTGTGGCTATTCCCGCAATGTTCGGTTACAACTTCCTCGTTACGAGCATTCGTTCTCTAATCGTCCAGAACGACAATTTTGCAGCGGAACTTTCGTCGGAGTTCGAACACAAATATGTCAACCATTCCGCACGCCCGGTCCTTGTAAACAAATAGTATGCGCCGTTTTTCAGATCAACATACCCTTCACACGCTCACAGAGATCAATGTTACACCCCTGCTCGATCTCGCATTTGTGCTGCTCATCATTTTTATCATCACGACTCCCTTGATGGAAAACAGCATCAGTTTGGTGGTTCCAACCAGTGGCGAAGCAACGCAAACCGTCGACCGTTCACAGGTTCAAACAATTTCCATAGATAAGGATGAGGTTTTGAAGCTCAACGACCAAGTCGTTGATCCAGAACTCCTGGAGTCGCGTCTAACCGAGTTGCGTGCGAAGAAGCCTGATCTTGCTGTTGTTGTTCGTCCGCACAAGGAGTTACCGATCCAAAAATTCGTCGACGTCATGGATATACTTCAGCGCGCGCAAGTTTCCAAAGTGGGCGTGTTGACGCGTCCCGAAGAGCCGTAAAGAATGCCGGCGACCCCGTCGCACCATTATATGCGAGACGGTACACTGGATCACGACCGTCAAGAGTACGACGGACGTTTCAAGCTCATCTTTGCCGCGACTGCGTTCGTCCACCTGCTGTTGCTTGGTGGACTTGTATTTGTCTCGTTATCCCAGCCCAGCAAAAGAGAGGAGAATATTGTCTGGGTTAATCCAGGCTCGTTCGGCGGCAATCCGGAAACGGGGGAAATCGCATCGGCGGGAAATCCGGAGCTGACGCCTCCTCCGAGCGCGGATTCGAACGAGACCGGTCCTCCGGGGGTGGAAAAACCGCCGGAGCCATCTCCACCCGAACCAACGCCGGCCCTTTCAACGCCACCTCCGCCAACGCCGCTTGCGCCAAAACCCCCAGCGCCGACGGCACCTCCGCCCACCATTTCTCCGGCAGATTCGGAACTTGCCGTTCGGACGCCGACGCCTCCCGCAACTCCACGACCGACGCCGAAGCCCCTCCTATCCCCAACGCCAAGACCCTCCCCCAAGCCAAAACCGTCCCCGAAACCGTCGCCGACTCCGAAAGCTTCGCCAAAGCCGTCTGCGTCCCCCAAACAAGGTCATAAGCCTGAACCAACGCCGAAGGAAAAACCGAAAGAAAAACCGGAAGCGGAGAAATCTCCGAAGCCTGAAACTTCTCCAAAATCCAAAGCATCTCCAGTAAAACCAGACGGCGAGAACAAATCGAAAGCATTGGCAGATTCCCGGGCTCATTCTGGCGAACAAGACAAACAAAAGCCTTCGAAGGGTCAGACTGCCGGCGAATCGCCTGGCACTTCCCGGGCAAATGGAGGCGGGGGACACGGCGAAGGTAGTGGATCGGGCTCTGGAGATTCCGCCCTGGCCGCTTACGTCGGGATTCTTACAAGTCGATTCCAGGCAGCATGGAATCAGCCGACCGGCGAATTGGCGATGGGAAAGACCTTGGAGGTCACGGTAAAACTGAAGGTGGAACCCGACGGAAAGGTCACCCAGTTCTCGATAGTCGAAGGTTCCGGAAACGCGGTGGTTGATGAATCGGTACGCGAGGCGGGAAAAAGCATTACGAAATTACCACCCCCGCCGAACAAAGAAGCGTTTTCAGCCCCGGTCCGCTTTGAGTTAGGGAATTGAGGGGAGAGGACGCTGCTCTCAACTAACGCATGGACAAGCCTTGGTGTCCGAGGTACCGCTCTGCACGGCAATTAATCGTCCTTCGTCCTCGAACTCGAACTCGGAACCGTTACACAAGCCTCAACTGTAACGCTGACTCACCGAAACCACAAATAATGTACCTTTGGTTCCAGAGCCAAATTCTCAGCAATCGAAGGACGAGTTCGACGTCGAGGACGAGGACGATTTTTAAGATTTTGGCGCCGCAACTCAGCGGGACAATGAGAACAAAATTCCCATGCTCATTCACATAACGGGCTACGCGACCTTGAGATCCTTACATCTCGCCGGTCTGAGGCGCGGCCTCGCTAATTCCTCCTTTCTTTATTGCCATGTTTGGTGAAAGCTCACGAAAATGGCGGCCTCCGAGCGTTACCAGCATTACGAAGTTCTCCGCCGGGATGACGGCAGCCTCTGGGAGTTAGGCAGGGGTGCAATGGGGATAACCTACAAGGCTTTCGACACCAATCTGCGGTGTCCGGTCGCCTTGAAGGTTATTAATAACGCCTATCTTACAAGCGAAGTCGCCCGCCAGCGCTTCTTGAGAGAAGCGCGCGCAGCGGCCGCTCTGCGCCACCAGAACGTTGCTTCAGTTTTTCACCTCGGGACAGATCACGAGAGCTATTTTTACGCCATGGAGTTCATTGACGGCGAGACTGTCGACGCCTACATGAAACGAGAAGGGCCTCTGGATGCCGCAGGGTCCTTGGCAATCACTCTCCAGGTTTCCCGTGCCCTGGCTGCCGCCGCGAAGCAGCAACTTGTGCATCGTGACCTGAAGCCCGCCAACTTGATGCTAGTGGATGAGGAAGGCGAGAAGGTGGTAAAGGTCATCGACTTCGGACTGGCTAAGAGTGCAAAAAGAGAGGGAGACGAATCGGGTACGTTGACGGTTGGAGGAGGGTTCGTTGGTACCCCTCATTTCGCGAGCCCGGAGCAGCTTGAGGAGCGCGACATTGATATCCGGTCCGACATCTATTCTCTTGGTGCGACGCTGTATTACATGATTTCGGGCAGGCCGCCTTATGCCGGCTCAGTCGCCCAGATTATGAGCCAGCATCTGTACAAACCGCTTCCTCTCGAGCCGCTGCAAGGAGCTCCACAATGTGTCGTGGAACTCATCCAGCGAATGATGGAGAAAGATCGGGCCAAACGCCCGCAAACGCCGGCCGAGTTGCGACGCGACATTTTGAGTTGTCTCGAACAGATCCAGGCAAGCGTTACTACCGCTGCCCGAATCAGCATCGCCCAGGGCGCCGCCGAGCAGCCGGATACCTTGGCCACGGCTGCGCTCGGGTCCGTAAGGCCGGAATCACTGGCAACCGGCAACATTCTGGTTGGTCGTTATCAGATCACCCGCGATTTAGGCGAAATTCCACAGGGACACCAATTTGGCGCCGACGATCTCCAGAAAAGCCGCAAAGTATTGATCCTTATCTTCAGCCGCGAGTTTCTCGCTGACACGAAGAGATTCACATTGCTTGAGCAAGAAGTAGAACAAGTCCGACACGCAACGTTACCCCAAATTCAGGATCTCTACTCGCTCGAGAGCGTGGATCAGACGAGCTTTCTTGTTCAGGAATACGTGCCCGGGCCGCAACTCGTGGACGTGCTTCGCGCCCGTAGCGTTCTGACGCCGCAGGAAGTGCTGCTTCTCCTCAAATTCCTTGCGCCGGTCGCAGATCACGCAGCGGCGCACCGGTTGCAGCAGGTCAATTTAACCATCTCCGGTGTGCGGCTCACGGCTTCCGCAATCTCCGGCAGCCCGTTCGAAACCGCATTTCTGCAAAAGCCGCTGACGCAGTGGACCGGACTCGGCGTCAAAGTTGCCCCGGTCGATTTTTCGCTTTCTTCTTCTTCTGATTCGGTAACCTGGGCCGGCGCGGCGACTTTGATCCAGAGCGCTTCTGGAGGCGGCCCCCGCGCCAGCTATCTGGGGATGCTGAGCCTTCTGGTTTACGAGCTGTTGGGCGGGCCACGGAGCTCGGTGGAGTCAACCGGCCGCTATAAACCGATCTCGGTGCTCTCTGAGGAAGGGAATTCGATTCTGCGCCGCGGCTTGATCGATGATTTGAGTTCAGCGGCTGAAATGGCTCGGCTGTTGGAAAGCCAGATTTTTTTCAGGTCGGGCGATCCCGGCACCGCCGCGGCTCCTCCATTGCCGGCTGTGCGCCCGGATGACGGCGCGTCCCGGTCTGAACAATTGGGCTCCGCGTCTTCGCCGGCACCGCCACCGCCACCGCTACCGTCGACAGACTCGGCAACGCCATCAGTTGGCCCGAGCGCACCGCCTCCTGCTTTGCCGCTTACAGCGATCCCACCGATTTCTCCTCCAGAAAAGCGCAAGGTATCGACCGCAGGAGTTTTCCTGGTAGGCGTTTTAGCTCTTTTGGTAGCGGGCGCCATCGGATTTCTCATTTATGCGATTTTCGAGATGCTCCCGGCCAGCCATCCTGAGGCTTCTCCTAAGCCTTCGCCGATCTCCCGCGAAAGCCAGACGCCGCGCCCGAGTTCTTCACCGACACCCGAGCTAACTCTCACGCCTTCCCCTCAACCGGAAGAATCGCTAACTCCGCCTCCGACTCCTGAAGAACGTCCGACGCCGGGAATCGCGCGGACCCCGGAACCCGTTCGATCTCCTGTACCGGAGCGCACTCCCGCTCCGGCGACGCCTTCCAATTCGCCTGAGATCGATAGTTATCAGAAACTGCTTGCCGGAACGCAAGACATGGTGAGGCAGGGGGATTGGCAAGGGGCGCTGAAGGCATATCTCGAGCTCGCCGATCGTTACCCGGATCGCGCGGAGGCGCTGACAAGAATTGATAATCTGTTGGCCGAATTGCGCAATACAGAAGGTAAAATTGATGCGGCCTCCTATTCGCAGTTAAAGTCGTACTTTGTGCGGGCGGCCGAAAAAGGGGTTGTGCCGGCCATGCTCATCCTCGGACAGTTCTCTCGTGATAGTGAACCCGCTGAAGCGCTGAAATGGTTTGAACGGGCGGCCGCAAAAGGGAGTGCACCCGCTATGATTGAGACGGGATTGCTCTACTCAAATCGACGACAATCCGGAGATGATCGGAAAGCGCTGGAGCACTTTTTGCAGGCGGCAAGCGTTGGTGATCGGGTCGGAAAGTATCTGGCAGGCGAGTGCTACTATTTCGGGAAGGGCGCACAGGCAGACACGACGAAGGCAGTAGAATTTTTGCAGGAAGCAGCTGCCCTGGGGGAACCGCGCGCGATGGACTTACTCGGCACCCACTACCGCCGTTTGCGCCAATTCGATCGCGCGCGGAAATATTATGAAGACGCCGCGGCGGCGGGATATGCGCTTTCGTTATCAAACCTCGGTGTGCTCTACATGAATGGGGAGGGAGTCCAGCGCAGTCCTGAAGTGGCTGCGAATCTGTTTAGGCAAGGCGCTGAAAAGGGTGATCCAAGCGGAATGTTCTTCTATGCGAGTTGCCTTCAGGATGGTCTTGGGCTGCCAAAGGACCCAAAAGCCGCTGCCGATTGGTTTCGCCGGTCTGCGCGCGCCGGAAATCCGCGGGCAATTGAATGGTGCAGGCAAAACGGGGTGCCTTATAAGTAAGAACTAAGCGGGAAAGCCTTGAACTTGCGATGGCGCATACGACTCTGGAGCGGACGTGGTGGGGGCGGATCTCCGAGCCGCCCGTCGAAAATCGGGCTGCCAGCCAGGAACCGGCCGGCTCGGAGATCCGGCCCTACCTGCGCCGCCATATGCAACTCGTTGCTGCTGAGTAGGTTCCACCACAAGTCCTGAAAAGCTTGCTATCCTTCCCATGGTGACACAATCCATCCAACCCCCTGTTTCAGAGGATGCAGTTTACAACAAAGTTGCCCGGCGCATTATCCCGTTGCTCTTTCTGTGCTACATCGCGGCCTATCTTGATCGCGTCAATGTAGGGTTCGCTAAACTGCAGATGCAGGTTGACGTGCCCGAAATCAGCGACAGCGTCTACGGTGTCGGCGCAGGGATATTCTTTCTTGGGTATTTTTTATTTGAGGTTCCGAGCAACATTCTGATGGAAAAACTCGGCGCGCGCCTCTGGATCGCTCGGATCATGATCAGCTGGGGGATAATCTCGTCGGCGATGGTTCTAGTGAATTCAGCATGGCTCTTTTACGGCTTGCGCTTTTTGCTCGGATTGGCGGAGGCCGGTTTTTTCCCCGGGATGATCCTCTATCTTACTTACTGGTTTCCGTCTCAGAGACGCGCTCAGGTGGTTGCGCTATTTATGCTCGCGCTGGCTGCGACGGGTGTGATCGGAGGCCCGTTGTCGGGCTGGATTCTTCACGAGTTCAACGGGGTCGCCGGATTCAAGGGGTGGCGAATGCTCTTCCTCTTGGAAGGCATTCCTTCGATTGTCCTCGGTCTTTGTATTCCGTTGCTTCTATCGAACGGGATCAGGTCGGCCGGGTGGCTAACCCAGGCAGAAAAGGACTTTTTGGAGAAGCCCTTGAAGCAAGAAGACGCACGCAAGGAAGAAATACCTCTGGCCCAGGTGTTTGTTGATCGTCGCTTGCTCTTGTTTTCGCTGGTCTATTTCTGTTGTGCCATGGGCCTTTATGGAACCGGCTTCTGGATTCCGCAACTTATCAAAAATACGGGCGTAAAAGACCCTCTATATGTCGGTTTGCTGACTGCGATCCCATATGGGTGCGGAGCGGTTGCGATGGTGCTTTTCGGCCGGAGCTCTGACCGTTCCGGAGAGCGGCGTGTGCACTTCGCCATAGCGTCCTTGCTCGGCGCTGCAGGCATTGTTGCCAGCAATCTCTACCGAGAAAACACACTGGCGGCGATGATCGGCTTGAGTGTTGCCACTGTTGGAATTCTTGCGACTTTCCCTCTTTTCTGGCCGATGCCGACTGCGGTGCTCGCCGGAACCGCCGCGGCTGCAGGAATTGCATGGATCAATTCGCTTGGCAACCTTGCTGGTTTTTTTGGTCCATCCATCGTGGGGTGGCTTACGGATTGGACAAAACGGAGTGACTACGGTCTCTACGTGGTAGCTGCTGCCTTGGCGATCGGCGCGATGCTTGTGCTCTTCTTTGTGCCTGGAAGAAATGCCCGAAACTCGCCCTAGCCGTGCATGTTATGTTTGCGCGATAAAGCTTGTGCGAAAGTATGCGAGTCGATAATGTCGCGGTTCGTTTTAATTTTATGCGCGCTAGTTTGATTCAATCCACGTCGGCTCTCCTTGTCGCGGGACTGCTATTGACGGGCTGCGAGAACTTGTCACCCGCCGCTAACGGCGCCCTTTTCGGGGCGGGCGCCGGGGCGCTTGCCGGCGGCGTCGCGAAGGCTGCGGGAGCGAGCAACTCTGAAGCGGTCGCTATCGGACTGGCAACCGGCGCAATTGTTGGTGTAACAGCCTACGTGATTGCAAAACATCAAGCCACGGAACGTCAGCGAAAGATAGCTGAGGAGCGGGCTCGCCTGGCTTACGAGAACGCACCCGCACCGCGGAAGGCTGCATATCGGAAGACGCGTTATATCGCTGTAGATACTGTCCGCGAAAAGAATTCCACGGGGGCCAAGTCTGTGATGATTTATGACACGCAATCTCAACAGGTCGTTGGGAATAACGTGTACGACGTCAAGCAATCTCCAAAGGAAGGTACTGTGTCGAAATTCGATACTTATTCCGCCGAATATGTTGGATCGGGCGCTTAGTGTGCCGATCCGGTCTCCCTATCAGATCCGGCCTGCCTCCCATCATTGACGACTCGGTGACTTCCGAGTTTCGGGTTTGTTTTTCGACTCAACTTGTTTCAGTAGTTCTGTTGTGGTCAATTGAGCCACAGGTAAGCTTATGGGCTTCGAACAGCGGGCCTTCGAAAAAGACCAACATCGACTCTATGAGATTGTCGATCGCGAGAGCGGGTTTCGCATCGTCGTCGACAATCTTGGGGCCGAATTGGTTGGCATAGTGCGCGGCCAAAGTCAGGCGGATTCCGTGGCGTATCTGTACCGTGACGGCGAGCTTATTCCGTCCGGGAGTGGATGGCAAAATCATGCGACGGTCATGGGTTATTATGTGCATCGCCTCCGGGACGAAAAGACCTTGTACGAGAGAGAGGAGATCGCAGGCGGGAATCACGGCTTCCTTCGGCACAAGATGTTTGCCGATCCTGAGGTTTCGATCGGAGACAAAGCTACTCTGACTTACGCGTTATCTGCCAGCCAGATCAGGCCCATCGAATATCCGCGAAAAGTTTCGTTTCGAATCAGCTACTCCCTGTTCGGAAATAACGTCGAAGTAAGCTTTGCTTTCCACAATGAAGAGCCCGAAAGGCCGGCGCACCTGAGCTTTGGTTTGCATCCAGGGTTTGCTGTCTCCTCAGTCGAGAATGCCCGTATCATTCTTCCCCGAGGCAGCTACCGACGTCACTTGGCGCCCGGCAATTTTTTGACTGGCGAAGTGGTCGAGTTCGAGTCTGACGGTGGTACCTGGCCGGTGAAGCCATTTGAACTGCCTGGAACATTCCTTTTGGAACCTGTTGATGTTGATCAGAATGTAGTTGTCCTTAGAGACTACGGAGCGCGAAGGCAAATTGAGCTTGACCTGAGCGAAGCCCCATACGTTGCAATTTGGAGCGACTTGAATCCGTTCATTTGCATTGAGCCATGCTGGGGCTTACCGGATCATCAGGAACAGAGACCATTTGAGAGAAAGCTCGGTATTCAGGTGATCAAACCAGGAGACACGCTCAAGCGCCGGTTTTCGATGCGATTCAATTGAGCATGAATTTCATCCAAACACTCAGGAAACGATCCGAACTACAGCCGGGTGTACCCGCGTTAATTGATCGGTCTTTGTCGCGGGATCGGGTTCTGACCTATTCCGGGTTGAACCGCTTAGTCGACCTTCTTTCAATCCAACTGCGCGAGGCCGAACTGTTGCCTGGTGACCGCATCCTTTTCGGGCTTGATCCGGGCCAGGAAATGTACGGCTATCTGCTTGCAGCCCTCGAAATTGGAGCGGTTCCGATCTTATATGATGATTCCAGGCCTCACCATGAGTTTGTTTCCTGGATTGAAGCTCTTGAGCCGAAAGCGGCATTGATTCCGAAGCGGAGATGGATTGGTGCGCGCTTTGATGCAGCACTGAAAAAGATCCCGACAAAAATCGTTATTGGTCGGGTACGCTCTCAGTTGCGCCTGCTTCGCCTCGGTAAATTGGGAACGCCGGAAGAAGCTTTGCCAGATACGGTCGCGCTCTATTACCTGGTGAGCCCAGTGCCGGGACACCTTGCGCTAAGGGCGTGGTCACAGAATCAACTTCATCTGAGCGTCCAGTTTCTTGTTTCGGAGCTGAAACTGAAAGCGGGCGAAATTGATTTATGCGCTTCGCCGCTCAATTTGATTGCGAACGTCGCTGCTGGCTTGACCAGCGTCATCACCTGTCGTTCTCACAGAGGCATCGAACGCCAGGTCGAGCGGTTCAAGCCCGCTCGGGTTGTAGCGGATAGCGAATTCGTACGGTGGCTGCTCCGAAAATCGACGTCGCCGTTGCATCGGGTATTCATCACGAATGCGCCGCTTTCCGAGGATGAGGTGGATTATTTTCGCGCTCGCAATCAGCGGGCAAATATCGAGCTGATTTTTTGTGAAGACCTGCCTCTGGCCGGGGTTTCCTTAAACGAGTATGAAAAGGATGGATCAGCGACGTTGGTCGGAAGTTTTTTCACAGCCGTTGAGGCAAAGGTTTCAAGTGCGGCGACCGGAAGCACCGCGCCAAGCGTAGCTCAACCGGAATCAAGTGATGCTCCGCTAGAAAAAGTTGGTGAACTACTCGTGCGAGCTGAGTTTCTTCCCACGCGACAATCACTGTCCGACCTCTCCACTGGTGTCGCGGTAATTTCAGTCTCAACGAACGGCGTGTGGTACCCCACCGGTGTCGTCGGCTATTTCGATAATCAAAGCCGATTCTGGCTCATCGAACGAACTTTTCGGTGATATTCTCTCAAGGCCGTCAATGCACCATCAGATGTTGACCAAGCGTATTATCCCGTGTCTGGATGTGACCGAAGGACGAGTCGTTAAAGGCACTAAATTTCTCCAGTTGCGCGACGCAGGCGATCCGGTCGAATGCGCGGTGGAATATAACAGGCAGGGCGCCGATGAGCTTGTGTTTCTTGATATTACCGCTTCTTCCGAACATCGGCGGGCGATGTTCGATGTTGTGGAACGGACCGCTGAGAAATGTTTCATGCCTCTTACGGTCGGCGGCGGTATTCGCACGGTCGAAGATGTCCGCGAAATGCTGTTGGCCGGTGCCGACAAAGTCAGCATAAATACGGCGGCGATCCGAAAACCTGAATTGATTTCTGAATCGGCAGCCGCCTTTGGTGTCCAGTGTATTGTCGTTGCGATCGACGCAAAACAGGCCGGACCTGGTCGCTGGACGGTCTATACCCATGGCGGACGCAACCCGACTCAACTTGACGCCGTGGAATGGGCTTTGGAAGCCGAACGACGAGGCGCCGGAGAGATACTGCTTACCAGCATGGACGCCGATGGAACGAAGGACGGATACGATATTGATCTTACTGCGAGAGTAAGTTCGGCGGTTGGAATTCCTGTTATCGCGAGCGGTGGCGCTGGGTCTCTCGAGCATCTATTGCACGTTCTGAGAGATGGGAAAGCCGACGCCGTTTTGGCTGCCAGCATTTTTCACTTTGGCGAGTTTACGGTTGGTCAAGCGAAGCGGTTCCTGGCTGAAAATGGCGTGCTCGTCCGGACCTAGCTGTGTGGGCCTCGATTCGGATGCCAAGCTGCCTTGATGGACCCGTATTTATCCGAATTGCTGGTTGCGATCATCGCATTCGCATCGACAAACGTTGACGATCTTCTTTTGCTCTCCAGTCTCTTTATCGATTCCGATTTGCGAGCCGGGTCAGTCGTAGTCGGCCAATTCGTCGGAATGTCGCTGCTTGTGCTGATTAGCATTCTGGCGGCTCACTTCATGGTTTCGATCCCCGTGGCATCGATCCGGATGCTGGGAGCTTTTCCGTTGTGCCTGGGTATTTTGCGGTTGGCCAAAATTTTCAGAACACCCCTGTTAAAAGCCGCGACGGATCCCAAGGAAACCGAGTTCGTCGGTAAGGAACAAGTGCGTGTCTCCTGGGTGAAATCCGAAGCGGCGCTCGCAGCGCTTCTGACACTGGCAAACGGTGGAGATAACCTGAGCGTCTATATTCCTCTTTTTGCGGTGCAGCGGGCATTCGTTCCGCTCTATGTCACGGTGTTTGGCGTGATGACCGGAATATGGTGTTTCTTTGGCTATCTCCTTACAAATCAGCGGCCCTTTCGCGATCAATTGAAGCGCTATGCAGGAATGATTGTTCCCTGGGTCCTGATCGCACTTGGACTCAAGGTGCTTCTGGAGGCGTGCCCTACCTCCCATCATTGAAGCCTCCTCAAGATGAGGGCACGACTATTGGCACTTCCAGCATTTTCCAAAGAACTCGAGCGAATGGCGAATTTCAGAGTACCCATACCGTTTCTCGATCTGGCGCTCAACCTTTTCGACCGGACAGGAATCGACCATCACGGTGACATTTCCGCATTTGGTACAAATAATATGATCGAAGTGTTGCCGCGGATCGAGAAGTTCGTAGTAACTGCACGACCGGTTCAAGTGAACCCTTTGTGCTACCTGTAGATTCTCAAGGAGCGTCATTACCCGAAACACCGTCGCGTAGTCCGGCACAGACCCTCCCAGTCCGGCCTTGGATTGAATCTCATCGAGCGACAACGGTTTAGCCGCCTGCATCAAGGCATCCAGAATTCGGATCCGGTTTTTTGTGATCCGCATCCCATGTTCTCGCAGCAGATTAACGATCGCTTCGCGCGAAAGTTCCTTGAGCGGAGATTGATTCGGATGAACTTGCCGAGCCATCGGGTAAGAAAGTGTACGGTAACGACCAACCGCCTTCAAGTAAGGTCAGGCAACCAGCGCGACATTGAGTCAATTGCTTTGGTAAAGGAGAGTGTTCGATCCGCCTCAAACGCAGCGCATTGTTGCTCATAAAAATCATGATCATGCAGAAGGCGCCGCGCCAACTCCACAAGCTCTTCAAATGAACGCCCGTGACCATGCAACGCCGGAAACGCGACTCGTTCGACAGCTCCATTTCCCCCTACGGTCGGTATCCGACAGAGGAGACTGTCACCCGCAACCTGACCGGGAACAGAGCTTTGGTCGAACTGCAGAACAAACCGGTGTCGGGCCATCAAGCGCAGGTATTCCGGGTAAGACAGCGGCTGGCTTACGGTGAGCTGATCCATCGGAAATTTTAAGACGCGGAGCATCCTTTCGCCGGACCTGCCATCCCCGTTAATCACTGTAACAGGGACAGAGAATGTTCGGACAGAAGCCAGGGCCAGGAGATGGTTTCGCGAAAACACAGAAAACTCGCGCGTGCCGATGAAAATCCCCTGTCGTTCATCGTGAGGGCGCGAAAAGTTCCATGATTCAAACTCGAGCGGATAGGGTGTCGGGAGATGCACCGTCCGCCTGCACACGGAGGCATAGAAGGGGACCAAATCCGGGGTGCTTGAAAGACATAAATCGGCTTGTGCCGCGATCTCACGGAACAACTGAAACCTTTTTGGACGTAGTAGTTGACTGGCTACCTGATGAGCGCCCGATTCCTTAAATGAGACGGCGACAAAACAACCCGCGGCCTTGAGGACTTCAAACGCGCGACGCGATTCGGTCAAGTCGCCTCTCAACAGTAACAGGACACTGCGATGCCGGGCTGCCAACTCGGTGCTTCGATAAAAGGCTCCTTTGGTGCAGGCGGCGTAAGCATGATAGTTGATCGGAGGGTGATCTCTTGAGGACGGCTGACCGGGCCCATTTTCAAAGCTCTGGTCCGGGTCACGGCCACCAGGATTCAGGACGGCTAACCCGGAGAGCGTTGCAAAGTTCACGAGGCGCAACCAGTTTGCTTTTCAAGGATTCTAACAAAATACATGCTATTTCGGGGACAGGACACTGGCCTGAACGGCTCATTAGCCGCAGGGCTCATGGATCTAACGCGTTTCTATGATCGCCTTGCCCTTAAATCCCGCTGTCGTGCAGCGGCACGACCAGAACAGGGCATTCTGCCCGCTGCAATATCCCGTCGACGACGCTGCCTGTAAACAGGTTTTCGAGAACCCTCCGACCGTGCGAACCCAGAACGATCAAGTCTACGCGAAAACTTTCCGCCTGGGCTAAAATCAGTTCGACCGGGGGACCTTCAAGTTCCAACTTCGTTGATTCCAGCCCGACGTGCGAAATCATTTCCTGCAATCGAGACAGTTCCTGAGTAAAATCTGTCGGCGTTTCTTGAATAGCGACCGAAACCGGTTCGGTGCCGATCGGGGAGAGCTGCTGCACAGGTTCGACCGCGTGAATTAGAATGATCTTGCTTTGGAACGGCTTTGCCAAATGGACGGCAACCTTAACGACTTTCATTGTCACGTTCGACAGATCGACGGCCACAAGAATTGTTTTCATTCAACATCCTTCGAGCTAAGCGCCAGAGCGTGGAAAACAACGGTCTGGCATTCCTATTGATCCTTGGAACACGATGGGGTAGGAAGCCGACGGCGGCAAATATCCTTCGCTCCGAAAATAGCACAGTTCTGCGCGGCGTTGGACATTCCCGGACGCGCAGCGGAAGGTTAGCGGGAATGGATGATTTGTTCGGAAACGCTGGTCGGGGTGCATCCGTCGCTGACGAGAACGCGCCGCTTGCCGAACGGATGAGGCCCCGATCACTCGCCGAGTACGCAGGACAACAGCATCTGCTGGGAGATGGAAAATTGCTCCGACGGGCGATCGAATCAGACCGACTGACATCCATTATTCTTTACGGGCCGCCCGGCACCGGGAAAACGAGCCTTGCGCAGATCATAGCCTCCACGACCCAGAGTCATTTCGAGCGGCTGAGCGGAGTGGAAAGCACTGTTGCGGACATTCGCAAGGTGGCGGCGGCCGCGTCGTTGCGACGGCGGGTGAACGGAACTCGTACCATCCTTTTCATCGACGAGATACACCGCTTTAACAAAGCGCAGCAGGATGTGCTTTTGCCGGATGTCGAAAGTGGCAATTTGCGTTTGATCGGAGCCACGACGCACAACCCTTTTTTCTACATCAACAGCCCCCTTGTTTCCCGTTCGCAGGTGTTCGAGTTGGAAGCGCTCGGGCGAGATGACTTGGTTCGCCTGTTGAAGGGCGCTTTGGCTGATCCTCAACGGGGATTCGGCAAGCTGCGGATAGAGGCCGACCCAGCCGCCTTGGAGTTCCTGGCGGATGTCAGCGACGGAGACGCTCGACGGGCTCTCAATGCACTCGAAATCGCGGTGCTCACCACTCGGCCTGGACCAAATGAAACTATTGTACTCGATCGCGAGGAGGCCGAACAGAGCATACAAAAAAAGGCAGTGGTTTACGATGGAGACGAAACCGAGCACTACGATACAATCAGTGCCTTCATCAAAAGCATGCGGGGCTCTGATCCTGATGCGGCCCTCTATTGGCTCGCAAAAATGCTGTACGCCGGGGAAGATATCCGATTCATCGCGCGCCGAGTAGTCATTGCGGCTAGCGAAGATGTGGGCATGGCAGATCCTAACGCGCTTTTGGTAACTGTTGCAGCGCAACAAGCGGTCGAATTTGTTGGATTACCCGAAGCCCGTATTCCCCTTGCTCACGCAACTGTTTACGTTGCGACAGCGCCAAAGAGCAACCGAGCCCACGAGGGCCTCAATCGCGCCACCGAGGATGTAAGGAAAGGCCGCGTTTTGGCCATCCCAAAATACTTGAAAGGAAAAGGATCAAAATTACTTGGAAAGGAAGGTGGCTACAAGTATGCCCACGACTACGAAGGCGGATACGTACCGCAGGCATATTTGCCCGAAGGCCGAATTTACTACGAGCCAACGGAGAATGGTTTTGAGCGTCGCGTTAAGGAACGGCTCGACTATTGGCGCCGATTGTTTGAGCAAGAGAACACGAGCGGGCCAGCTCCGGGAAGTGGTGATGGAAGCGCTTAAAGCAAAGAGTTAGTTAGAGATTGCGGGAGAGAGCCGCTTTGCCGGTGATGTCGCGTTCCGAAGCGATCTCTCTGGCAGGCCGAGGAGGTAGGGCCGAATCTCCGAGCCGGCTCGGCTGTTCTAACGAGACAGACGCGTGAGGCGAGGGCACTATTCTCGGCGGGCAGCTCGGAGATCTGCCCCTACCGCGGGTTATGCACCGCGAGGCCCTATCCCACCGCGGCGGCTCAGCGGGAGCTTCGCC
>DATMQC010000149.1:0-5687 GCA_035567275.1 Chthoniobacterales bacterium
TTACGCGTTGCCGCGCCATGGCGGCGACAATGGGGCTTGACCGGGGCGGGACAAACTTTTAAATTCCGGCAAACGTTTGCGCAGGTGGCGCATCCGACTAATTCAACTCTTACCCCTCTGGAACGAAACCCTCTGCACTGATCTCATTCAACGCAGTGGAGTTCTTCCCCCCAAACCATGAATCTCGTTTCCCTTCAAAAATGTTCGCCCCGGTCCAGACAACATCGTCTCGGTTCACCTGAACCCTCCAGAAGAACGGCCGCAAAGGTCTTTCAGAAGGCCTGTGTCACGGCACTCTTCGTGTCCCTTCTTTCGGTTCCCGGCATCCGATCCGGCCTGGCCGCTGACGCCAAAAAGCCGGTGATCGGTCTGGTCATGAAGTCGCTCGCAAATGAATTCTTTAAGGATATGCAGGAGGGAGCAATAAAGCATGTCGCACAACGTGGTGATCTCACGCTCCTCCCTGTCGGGATGCATTCCGAGACCGATATAGACACTCAGGTAAATGCCGTTGAAAACTTCATTACAAAGAAAGTCGATGCAATCGTCATCGCGCCTGCCGATTCACGTGCATTGGTTGCCCCGCTTGCTCGTGCCATTAAGGCGGGAATTGTTGTCATCAATATTGATGTGGCGCTTGACGAACAAGCGAAGAAACAGGCTGGGATCTCGCTCGCGTTCGTCGGTCCGGATAACCGAGCCGGAGCCAAGATGGCCGGTGACGAACTCGCAAAGGCTTTGGGCGAGGGGGGCAAGGTAGTGATTGTTGAAGGGAACCCTGGAGCGGATAACGCTCTGCAGCGGAAGCTGGGATTTAATGATGCGGTTAAGGCCGGCAAACTCGAATTGATTGATTCGCGAACGGCACACTGGGAAACCGAAGAGGCGAATTCCGTTTTCTCTAATATGCTGACGGCACATCCCGATATTCAGGGCGTCATGGCTGCGAATGACTCGATGGCGCTGGGCGTGGTGAAGGCGATCGATGCCGCTGGGAAATCCGAAAAGATCAAAGTTGTAGGATTCGACAACATCCCGGCAGTACAGCCGTTGCTGAAAGAGAAAAAGCTGCTCGCAACCGTAGACCAGTTCGGTAGCCAGATGGCCGCGAACGGAATTGACTATGCCATGAAAGCGCTCACGGGTGAGAAGCTCAGCGGCTGGATCAAAACACCAATCAAGTTGGTCGTCGCTCCGGGATCCTGAACCGAGAAAACAGTTGTTGCTCGGACACGGGCCGAATGGAGTCCATTCTTGAGCTGCAGGGGATCGTTAAGCGTTTCCCGGGCGTGACGGCGCTCGACGGCGTGAATCTCTCGATAGCCGAGGGGGAGATCCACGCACTTGTCGGTCAGAACGGTGCCGGCAAATCCGCGCTTATCAAAGTTTTGTGCGGCGCTCATCTGGCTGATGAAGGGGAGATGCGCTTTCGGGGAGCGCCATACCGACCTCGGACTCCGTTCGATGCGCTCCATGCAGGGATTCGCGTGGTGTACCAGGAGTTTAACCTGCTTCCCTATCTTTCGGTTGCGGAAAATCTCTTGTTTGAAAGGCTTCCCAGCCGATTTGGATTCCTGCTCGATCGTCGGGCGCTTGAACGTCGCTCTGCCGAACTCCTTAAGAAGGTCGGCCTTGATATTGATCCTGGAGCGAGGGTTGAACGCCTCGGCATCGCCCAAAAGCAGCTCCTTGAAATTGCCAAGGCGCTTTCGTCCACCGGCAGGCTGCTGGTTTTGGATGAACCGACCGCAACGCTTACGCCCCGGGAAGTGGCGCGGTTATTTGAGATCGTCCGGGCGGCTCGTGCTTCCGGCGTAGCGGTGATCTATGTCTCGCATCATCTCCAGGAGATCTTTGAGTTGTGTGACCGGGTGACCGTCCTTAGAAACGGGCGCCTGATTGGCACTTTTCCGGTTGCGGCTACAGCTGCTCCCGAACTCGTTCGAATGATGGTCGGGCAACGGCTGGAAGCAACGACACGTGAGATCGGAGCGGCCGCAGACACCTCAAATGTCGGATTCCCCAGTGCCCGCGCGCCGGCTTTACGAATACAAAGACTTCGGGTCCGCAACAGCACTCGAGAGGTGTCGTTTTCTCTCGACTACGGGGAGATCGTTGGCGTAGCCGGTTTAGTTGGTTCGGGTCGCACCGAAGTTCTTCGAGCGATTTTCGGTGCAGACCCGAGAGACGGTGGAGAGATTTATTTGAGCGGACGCCGAGTCGAATTCCGGACCCCGATCGACGCCGTGCGTAATGGAGTCTGTCTGCTTACGGAAAACAGGAAGGATGAAGGCCTTGTGCTTGCGATGCCTGTGCGGGTTAATGTTACCTTGAGTGACCTCGCGCGCATTTCGCGAGCCGGTTTCTTGCGTGGTCAGATGGAGCGAGCAATGACCGATCATTCGATTCACGAACTTGATATCCGGCTTCGATCTGTTGAGCAGACAGCGCGCGAGCTTTCCGGTGGAAATCAACAAAAGGTCATCATTGCGAAATGGCTCTTTCGGAACGCTTCTGTTCTCCTGCTCGACGAGCCTACACGAGGAATTGATGTTGGAGCGAAAGCTGAAATTTATACGCTGCTTCGACGGCTTTCGGCAGATGGCAAAGCATTGCTTCTTGTTTCATCCGAATTGCCCGAACTCATGTTGCTCTGCGACAGAATTCTTATTTTATCACGGGGCCGTCTTGTTGGAGAAGTCTCTCGGCACGATTTTGACGAGGAACGCATTCTGTCGTTGGCGTACAGCGAATACCTGGCCGGAAATCATCGCCAAGATCGTTTCTTCGAGTAGTGTTCTGGCCCGCCTCCGATGCCTGAAGATATTCGCAGTGTTTCCGAGAAAACGAGTGCGCCAAAGCGATCGAAGAGAGCTCTTGTGCAGCGTGTTCTGCAGGAGGCCGGTATCGGCGTCGCGCTTCTTCTGCTTATTGTTGTCTTTTCGGCCGCAGCTCCTCACTTCACGGACGAATCAAATATCACCAACATACTCACGCAGATAACGATTAACCTCATCATGGCCACGGGGATGACCTTCGTCATTCTGATAGGTGGTATTGATTTGTCCGTCGGATCTGTGATGGCGCTGTGTGCGATGGTTGCGGGCCTGGTGCTGAAAAGCGAATTGCTCCCTGTCCCTGCCGCGATCGCTGCTGCTGTAGCCGTGAGCGTTTTGGTCGGGATGGTCTGCGGTTTCATGAACGGATTCGTTTCGAGCTTTTGGAGCGTGCCTTCCTTTATCGTGACCCTTGGAATGCTGAATATCGCCCGTGGCGCCGCGCTGGAGGTGACGGACGCACGTACGCTGTTCGAATTTCCAAACGTGTTCAACGACTTCGGAACTGCGACACTGCTCGGTGTACCGGCGATTTTTGTCGTGGCGCTCGCGATGGTGTTGCTTGGCTGGGCCGTTTTGACAAGAACCATATTCGGACGGCTTATCTATGCGGTCGGGAACAACGAGGAGGCTGTCCGATTGTCAGGTCACGATACATTCCGGGTTAAAGTCGCGGCGTTTGTCATTTCCGGTTTGACCGTTGGCCTCGGAGCAATTGTCTACATGGCGCGACTTACGATCGCCAGCCCGATTCTCGGCACGGGCTTTGAGCTTAACGCGATCGCAGCCGTCATTATTGGTGGCACAAGTCTGAATGGAGGCCGCGGGTCGCTTATCGGTACATTTCTTGGGGCGTGTCTCATAGGCGTACTTGCCGACGGCTTGATCTTGATTGGCGTAGGAGATTTTGTCCGCCAGATGATCACTGGCGGAGTGATTATCCTGGCTGTTATTCTTGATTCATACCGGGCAAGGATTGCCGAACGAGCGCGGTAGCTACCGGCTCGTCTGGAGGGGAGTTGCCTGCAACTCCCCCGAATTCGCCAAAGCCAGCCACGAAATTACCTTCTACCGCGCCTCCGGGCGTTGCGAGCAACGCCCCTCCAGACCCTCAAACGCCTTCACCACCAGAAAAGTCGGACGGCACAGAGGCCGTCCCTCCCCAATCCGTGAAATCTATGGCTCTTCTTCGGTCTTGGGTTTCAAAAAATGGTCGCAGACAGATCTGCGCCGGCAATTATTCGTGGCGACTTCGTGTGAACGGTGTGGGTGCCCCGGTCGATTCTCTGATCCATAGCTCCGGGCTGACTAAAACTCGTCGAACCCGGCCCTCACCTCCTTTGCGGATTCGTTCGATCAGTGTGCTTGCTGCGATTTCGCCCTGCTTGTAGATTGATTGCCCGACCGTGGTCAGCGCGGGATAGAAATATTTGGTCAGCTCAATACCGTCAAAACCAATAACCGAGAGCTGCGCTGGAACTCGAATCCCATGCTCAGTCGCAAAACGCAGTAAGCCGATTCCCATCAAATCATTGCTTGCGAAGACAGCCGTGATCTCGGGCCTCTTCAACAGCTTACGAGCAGCCTTATAGCCGCTCTCGGCGGTAAAATCGCCTTCCACCACCCACTGTGCCCGAAAAGGAGCGCCGGCTTCGGCAAGAGCTTTGCGATATCCGTCCAGCCGCTCCGCGCTCACAGCCGCGAAAGAAGGGCCGGCGATACATCCGATTGATTTATGTTTCAGCTCAAGCAAATGCCGCGTTGCCATGTAGGCGCCCTTGAAGTGATCGATTTGGACGAGGTCTGCCGTCACACCTTTTACCGCTCGATCCACGATGATGATCGGCACCTGCGCATCGCGAACATGCTGAGCGAGCCCCAAGTCGTCGCCTGCGGAACAAATGATGAGGCCATCAATCCGCTTCTCCAGAAGAACACGCAGATAAGTCTGTTGCCGGTTTGAGTCATCGTCGGAGTTGCATAATATGACGCAATAGCCAGCCCGATAACATGTATCCTCGATACCGCGAGCAAGCTCGGCAAAAAAGGGGTTTGTGCTATTTGAAACCAGCAGCCCGATGGTGCTTGTAGCCTGATGTTTCAATGAGCGCGCCACAGCGCTCGGAACGTAGTTTAGTCTACGGATCGCGGCTTCGACATCGTCGCGTACCTTTTCGCTAACCGGGCGCGACTTGTTGATCACATGGGAGACCGTGGTGTAGGAAACTCCCGCGAGCTTTGCTACATCCTTAATCGTCGGCATGGGGGGGAAATTACTCTACCGCTTGCGTCATGGTGCGCTTTCGATTCGTGCCTGCATTTACAAGTGGTGTGGGAATCCCGATACCTTTAGGTTCCGCTGTCCCGCTAATAGAATCCTTGAAAAGCAAAAGCACCTAATGATTAATGTGCGGATACAAAAAAACTTGACTCATCTGCAACCAGTTTTGCTTTTCAAGGATTCTAACGAGCAGTAACCTGCTTTCCTTTTGCCAAGTCTTCCTTGGGCTTGGAGACCTCCTGGCGAAGATTGCGCTTGTGCAGATTTGACCACCACAGAACGATCGGCGCAGCGATGAAGATAGATGAGTAGGTGCCCACGATGACTCCCACCACGTTTGTAAACGCAAAATCAGCCAGAACAGGGCCTCCAAAGAAGAGAAGCGACAGCATGCAGAGGAGGGTCACCCCGCTCGTCAGAATCGTCCGGCTTAACGTCTCATTGATGCTGGCGTTCATCAGATACTGAATCGAACCCTTTCGACCCGAGCGAAGCCCTTCACGAATTCGGTCGAACACAACGATCTTATCGTTGATCGAATAGCCCGCGATCGTGAGGATAGCGCCAAC
>DATMQC010000150.1:0-3805 GCA_035567275.1 Chthoniobacterales bacterium
AGTCTTACATTACAGTTCGTGGCCCGTAATTGGCGGCGTCGAGACTGTTATTCGCCAACATGCCCAGTTGTTTTCCCGGCGTGGCCACGAGGTTTCGATTTTCAGCGGTGAAGGCACCGCGTTTTCGAAACAGGTTCCGTCCATCGTATTCCGAGAGTTGAACACCAGGGATCCACTGGTGAAGGCAGCTCAGCAGGAGGCCTTTAGCGGGCATCCGGGACGGGCGTATTTTCAGCTGTTCGAAAGACTGCGAGATTTATTCGGGCCCCTCTTCACGAAATTTGACCGGCTGATCGTTCACAACATGCTCACCATGCAATTTAACATGGCGGCGACACAAGCCTTGACGACATTCGCCGATCAGGGAAAAACAATGATAGCCTGGACCCATGATTTGGCGGCAAGCAATTCCGACTATCAAATCCCGCTGCACCAACCTTTTGATTTGCTTCGGGAACGCCACCCGAAGGTGAAGTATGTAACGATCTCGGAAGCGCGGGCGGCGGAGTTTAATAAGCTGACCGGGTCGCATGTGAACGCTATCATACCAAACGCGCTGGACTTTATCGATGCCGGTGGCATCACTCCGGAAGTCGCCGAACTCGTAAATGGCGAACTAGCGCGTTCAATTCTTCTCTTTTACCCGACGCGGATCCTCGAAAGGAAAAACATCGCATTCGCTCTTCAAATTGTAGCGGCGATGGAAGCCATCGGCTCGCGCGTACGTTTGCTGATTTCCGGAGCAACTGACCCACATAATCCCGCAGGCACCGCGTATTTCGCAGGACTTAAGAAGTTGGCGAAAGACCTTCAAGTCCAGGAGAGCGTTTTCTGGGTAAATGATCTTTTTCATGTAGATGAAAGGCAGTTGCGCAGTCTCTACCTGGTAGCCGATGCTCTCCTATTTCCTTCGAAGCAGGAAGGGTTTGGCCTGCCCTTACTCGAAGCCACCGCCTACCGCCTGCCAGTCTTTTGCGCAAGCATCGAACCACTAAAATCTATTGCGCCCTGCGGAACAGTATTATTTGACCTTCGGGACGCTCCCAGAAATATTGCTGAGAGAATTGGCAACGCCCTCGCACAGAACGAGATTTTTAGAAGCAGAAAGCGGCTTTTTCGCGACTATTCTGCAGAGAACCTCTATGTTGATAAGGTGGAACCGCTCCTTCAGGACAAACTATGAATGCCACGATTGCTCCCCACGATATTCAACGACTCCTACAGGCTGAACACGATGACCCGTTTGGTGTGCTCGGGTTACATAAAGTAGATGATCTCTGGGTTATCCGCGCCTTTCGTCCGGACGCCAAGGAACTAGAGGTAGTAGATCGGAATCAACCAAAGCAACGTTACCCTGCGGCTAAAGTTGCCGACGAAGGTCTTTTTGAGGCGCAACTGACGGGAGTGACGGAGGCCTTTGATTATCTGCTGGAAATTACAACTTGGTCCGGTGAGACGATCCAGTTCAGCGACCCTTATTCATACGGTCCGATTCTGGGTGAACTGGATATGCATTTGTACAAGGAGGGAAACCACTACGAGATTTATGACAAGCTTGGCGCGCATCTTACTGAGATCAACGGTCATGCTGGTTGCTGTTTTGCGGTTTGGGCTCCTAATGCACAGCGAATCAGCGTCGTGGGCGATTTCAACGGATGGGATGGGCGAAGCCATCCGATGCGAAGACGCGTAGAGGCGGGAATCTGGGAGATATTTATTCCAGGGGTTGTCGAAGGTACGCATTACAAACTCGAGGTCAGGAATTGCTTCGGGCAAATCGTATTGAAGAGCGACCCGGTAGGTTTTTTCGGGCAGCACGGGATTCAAACATCTTCCCTGGTTTTTAACCTGGACCGGTACAAATGGAGCGACGACGAATGGGTTGAAAAGAGAAAGGGAAAGCAGTGGCACAAAGAACCGGTTAACATCTATGAAGTTCACCTGGGGTCATGGCAACGGATTCCTGAAGAGGGCGATCGATTCCTGAGTTACCACGAGTTCGGCGAGCGGCTTATTCCGTACGTCAAGGAAATGGGGTACACCCATATCGAGCTGATGCCGGTGGCGGAGCATCCTTTTGATGGATCGTGGGGATACCAGGTGACAGGCTACTTTGCGCCGACCAGCCGATTTGGAAATCCGGATGAATTTCGTAACTTCGTCGATCGCTGCCACCAAAACGATATTGGAGTTATTCTCGACTGGGTTCCCGGCCATTTCCCGAAGGACGCCCACGGCCTTGCCTCATTTGACGGCACACGTCTCTATGAACACGCCGATCCGAGGCAAGGAGAACATCGTGACTGGGGCACGCTGATTTTCAACTACGGCCGTAACGAGGTTCGAAATTTCCTCATCGCCAACGGCCTGTTCTGGCTCGAAAAGTATCACATAGACGGTCTTCGCGTTGATGCCGTGGCTTCGATGCTGTACCTGGACTATTCGCGCAAGGCCGGTGAGTGGGTGCCCAATGCGTACGGCGGACGGGAGAATCTTGATGCGATCTATTTCATCAAACGCTTCAATGAGGTCTGCTACGAGCGCTATCCGGGGATCATGACAATCGCCGAAGAGTCAACGGCGTGGCCCGGAGTTTCCCGACCGACTTATCTCGGAGGACTAGGTTTCGGGTTCAAATGGAACATGGGTTGGATGCACGACTTTTTGATGTACATGAGCCGTGAACCCATCCACCGCAGATTCCACCAGGGAGAGGCGACCTTTTCTTTGATCTATGCCTTTCATGAGCAATTCATTCTGGTGCTGAGTCATGACGAGGTGGTGCATGGCAAAGGTTCGCTGATCAACAAGATGCCTGGAGACCCGTGGCAAAAGTTTGCGAATCTCAGGATGTTTTATGCCTGGATGTATGCGCATCCCGGCAAGAAACTGCTCTTTATGGGAGGCGAATTCGGCCAGTGGGCGGAATGGAACCATGGCCAGAGTCTTGACTGGCATCTGCTCCAATATCCGTTTCATGATGGCTTGCGAAAATTGATCCAGCACATGAACTACCTGTACAAGAGCGAGCCCGCCTTTTGGCAAAACGACGACACCTACCTCGGTTTTGAATGGATTGATTTTCACGACGCCGACAACAGCGTGCTCACCTTTATTCGCAAGGGAGAAACCGGCGCGATACTTTTGTTTGTTGTCAACGCGACGCCGGTTCCTCGTCATTTCTATCGAGTCGGAGCACCGGGCGAAGGCTGGTATGAAGAAATCCTCAACACTGACGCGGGAGTCTACGGCGGGGGCAATATAGGCAATTACGGAGGCGCTCACGCTGATCCGGTTGCCTGGCAAGGGCGTTCCCATTCCCTGACTTTGACGTTGCCGCCCCTCGCCACAATGGGCTTCAAGCGCCACGAGTACAAATAAAACGCATATCCAGCGAGGAATACCTCACTAATCGCGGGCTTCTCTGGAGGGGAGTTGCTTGCAACTCCCGCGGATTCACCAAAGACGGCCAAATTATCTTTTACCGCGCACCCGGGCGTTGCGAGCAACGCCCCTCCAGCCCCTTAAGCTCAAGCGTTTCCAGCATCAGTTCCTGGTTAGCGCGCAACGAGTTCGTCGCCGCCGCTTTTGAGTGATTCTTGTGGGCGCGTAATCCGCACAGCCACCGAATACGCCTCGCCGTCGGCAAACCTGTTGCAGAGGGCGTCGCCAACCTGCACGCTACCGGCCGAACGGACAATATTCCGGTTGGCATCGAGAGTAATGGAATAGCCACGCTCCAAGGTTTGTTGCGGCCCCAGCAACCGAATGGAATTCGCCAGGCGCCGCACCGAGTCTTTTCGAG
>DATMQC010000151.1:0-8342 GCA_035567275.1 Chthoniobacterales bacterium
CGCCAAAACTTTGCGCCCAGTTTGAATCCCACGCGCTGGATCGATTCGGCACGGGGTTGTTGCCTGCCGGCGACTCCCCGATCCAGAAAACTGTCGTAACGATCGCTTCATGCCAAGGGTATTTGTCATTCGCTCCGGCCAAAGGGTCCGTTTTCAGATTTCCGGGTTCAATTTTGAAGAGGATTTTCTCGCGCAACTTCATCGCATTTTCGGTAAAGCGAGCGGCGCCGTCAGTCCCGGTTTGAGCGAAACTGCTCTGAAGGCAAATGGCCAAAACGCTACAAAGCAGTGTCGAGCTCAATCGGTATTTCCGCATAAAAAAAGCGCGGAAGTGTAGCGGGACAGCTTCTTGCTGTCAAATAGAGGATCACGACGTGAATCTGCTGAAGATTAGCCGTCAACGCATGAAACGCGTCACGCAATGCAATGCGAAGGCTTCCCTTTGATCAATTTAGGTCAAATCAGCAGTGGCACCGGCAGTTCACTTCACTCCGACGGATCCAGCTCCAGGTAAGTTCGCGATACCACTTTGCCCGTCTCGGGACTGATTCGTTCAATCCTGATCTGTTTGAAAATGGTTTTCCCCTCCACTCTCTGACCGGAAATGATCTCGAAACGCTTAACCAGCCTCCCTTGCCAATCGAACCCTTCGGCCTTGATCAGCGCACCCCGGTCTTTCGCAATCCATAACCGCACGGTGCTATAGGCTGTGTTGCGAGACGCAGGCTGGACATCAACAACAGAGCAGGTAATCGCCCGAACGCGCTGTTCTCCGTTCAGTTTCGCGTTCTTCCAGTAGATAAAACGCAACGAAAGATCTTCGTACGTGATGTCGGTCCCGCGGACGGTTTCCTGTAGCTTCGATCCCGACAGGTTCTGCCGGCCACCGGCATCCTCATCAGATAAAATCGAGCCTGAATCGGTTAATTGAAGCCTTATGGTTTCCGGAGGATTGGTGAACTGGTAATCGATCTGGGATCCCCTTAACCGCAGCTGAAACGGAATTGCCGCCCCATCCTCCGGACGCAAGCGGCCGGTTAGCGGTTTGTTGATTTCCGCCTGGGCCAGCCGGATCTGATCCAGGATGGCGTTTGCGTCCTCCTCTGCAAACACGGGGACAAATCCCCGGCACCAAAAGAGGAGCGCGACGACAATGAATTTCTTTGCTTGTTTCATCAATGAGGCCTTTCTAGTGTCCTGTCCCCGAAATAACATGCCATTCGTTGCGATCAAAATGGGCCGTCGGCAAGGCGCGAGGAGGGCGCATATCTGAATCGATACGTAACCGACGAGCAACGCAGTCGCCGGCCCATTTTCATCGCAACCCTATGGGCCGCGGCCAGTTGGCTGTTTTTTCCGCGTTGCTCGCTCCTTACGTATCGATTTTAGATATGCTCGTCGCTCGCGCCTTGAAAAACAGCCAACTGACCTGCGGCGAAAGACATGCTATTTCGGGGACAGGACACTAGCTTACGCGGGCCCGGAGCCTCTCGCATGGACAAAACTCTGCTCCTCTTTATCAACCGGGAATGGACAAACCCATTCCTGGATTGGTTAATGGCAACCTTCACAAATTTTAGCGTCTGGCTGCCAATCCTGGTGATCGCGACGCTTGTCCTTTTGTGGCGAGGAAACTTCCGGGTTCGAAGTTTCGTGCTGGTGACCCTTGCCACGCTTGCGTTCACGGACGGCGTCTTCACCCAGTTCACAAAGAAAATAGTTAACCGGCCGCGGCCTTCCCAGGCACTGGCAGAAGTTCGCGAAGTGAGTTTGCAGAAGAAGAATCCGGCGATTCTCGGGGTTTTTCTACCGGTTCAGGTCTCGCTTTCGCAACCTCCTGTCGGTCCGGTTATCGGACACTCTTTCCCCTCCGGGCACGCAATGAATAATACGGTGATCGCAACGATGGCGGTCTTGTTCTTTGGCCGGTTGGGATCGCTCTATATTCTTCCAGCCGGGCTCGTTTCGTACTCGCGAATTTATTGTGGGTCACACTGGCCGAGTGATGTCTTTGTATCGATCCTGCTGGCCATTGGCTTCAGCCTCATCGCCGCAAGCATTTTGAATATGGCGTATGAACGGATTGTATCCAGATGGTTTCCAATTCTCGCTCGACAACACCCTTCACTGCTCGGCAACTCCCGATAATGAGAAACCGGTTGTTCATCCTTATCGGGTTTCTCGTCATTCTGACTGGAATCCGTTTATTCCTGGCTGGGACGATCGAATTGTCCCCGGAAGAGAGCTACTATTGCCTTTGGTCACAGCATCCTGATCTCTGGTACTACGGGCAAGGTCCAGGCGTCGCTCTGGCGATTCTGGCAGGCACGTCCCTTTTCGATTCGACAGAATTCGGGGTGCGGTTTCTGGCACCGTTTTTTAGCCTGGGTACTTCGGTCTTGGTATACTTGCTGGCGCGGAAGCTGGTGCGGGAAAAGGCAGCCTTTTGGGGGGTCCTGGCGGTGAATCTCCTCCCGATTTTTCATCTTGATTCGATCGCAATGACACCCGATGGGCTCTGCCTGTTTTTCTGGGCGGCGGCGCTTTACACCTGCTGGCTAGCGATTGAACGAGGCGGCAAGTTTTCAATTTTCTGGCCGCTCACGGGGATTCTTATCGGCCTCGGATTTATCTGCAACTACTGGAATGCCCTTCAGCTTTTCTCCATTCTGTTTTTTCTGATCGTCGTGCCTAGGCACCGGCATCAGCTGAAACGCCCGGGATTCTATGTGTGCCTTCTTGTATTCCTGTTATCCCTCACCCCTCTGATTATCTGGAACCAGCAGCATGAATGGATTGCGTTCGAACATTTACCCGAGCGTGGTGATCTCAGAATGGCGCTCGCGGCACGGCCCTCACAGCTCGCTGAATTTCTCGAAAGCCAGCTCCTGCTCTATTCACCCCTGATCTTGCCGGGTTATCTGGTAGCATTTTTCGCTTGCCTCAGGAGATCGTTTCAAAACAGCAGAATCTGCTTTCTCTTTGCCTTCAGTTGGCCGGTCTTGCTGCAATTTCTTATTATCGGTCTCCGCCACGGAGAGCAACCAACCTGGACAGGCCCGGCTCTTCTCAGTCTTGGGATTCTGGCCGCGCATTTCTGGATGCAGGTCGCGGGCGAGAACAGAATTGCAGGAACCCTTTGCATCACTGCTCTAGGGTTGAGCGCCTTCACTTCATTGCTTTTCACGAATACGGATCTTGTTCGGATGGTCGGGATCCCCTACCCATACCGGGCTGATCCAACGTCCAAATGGCGCGGCTGGAAAACGACAGCGGAGCAGGTCGGAAGGTTTCGCGCGGAGTTTGAGACAAAGCTAGGCGGTAAAGTATTTCTGATTGGCGACACCTACCGAACATCGTCCGCGCTCTCCTTTTATCTCAAAGACAAGCGTTCGGAAGGTCCAGGCCATCCTCCTGTTTATATTCCTGAATCCCAGGACATTCAGAATCAATTTTCTTTCTGGCCGCGGTATGATGAATTTCTGGAAGCCGATTCTTCCACAAAAAAAGACACAACCTTTTCAGAGGAAGCCGGAATAAATCCATTTATGGATCGAACGGCGCTCTACGTCACCGATCAACCGGAGGAAACTCCTCCACAAAATCTTCAGAGCGCGTTTACGCGATGCGAACTGGTTGCACTTTATCAGATTGACCGTAAGAACAACCCGCTCCGGGAAATTCGCGTTTTCGCTTGTTACCAATACCAGACACTTCCGCTGTGACCGCAACACCTCAAGTTTCTGTAGTTATTCCGGTTTTTAATGAAGAAGGGAATGTCTCGCAGCTTCAAACGGAGCTGGAATCCGTGCTCAAAGCGGTATCGTATGAAATCGTTTTCGTAGATGACGGATCAGACGATCGCACGGTCGAGAAAATCAGGCGCGGTTCGCATGTGAGATTGCTGCAATTCGCAAAGAATTCGGGGCAAAGCGCGGCGATTTACGCCGGTCTGGCCAACGCCTCAGGGAATTTGCTGGTTCTTATGGATGGTGATCTGCAAAACGATCCAAAGGATATCCCACGTCTACTGGCTGAGATTGAAAAAGGATTCGATCTGGTTTGCGGATATCGGCTCAATCGCAAAGACAGTTGGCTCAAACGTGCGCAGAGCGTGATAGCAAACGAGGTACGAAGCCGATTCACCAAGGATGGTGTGCGCGATACCGGCTGCACCCTGAAGGCAATGCGGCGGGAGTGCCGAGAAGCGCTGGTTCCATTTCATGGAATGCACCGGTTTATCCCGGCCCTGGTCAAGGGACTAGGCTACAAGATTACTGAAATCCCCGTGAACCACCGGCGACGCCAATCCGGTGTGAGCAAATACACTTTTGGGAATCGGGCCCTGCGCGCTACGATCGACATGTTTGGCGTCCGCTGGCTGCTTGCTCGCCAATTCAAGATTCGAATAAAAGGGATCGACGGACCCCGGAATTGACTTTGGTTTGGTCCATTCGGTGATGGCCCCATAAGCGTTAACTTAAGCGCAAAGTAGGCGAAGCGTCCCCGCTTTGCACGCCTCAAAACCGCGCAAACCGAGACGGTTCGCCTACATCGTAGCGCGTTTGTGAGCGCTGCACCGCTTAAGTTAACGCTTATGGTGCATAGCCCCTGGGCATTTTCGCCGATGTTCGTTTTCCATGGGAGGGACGGCCTCCGTGGCGTCCGACTAATCATTTCGGACCCACAACAAGAAAAATGGGACGGCACAGAGGCCGTCCCTCCCTCAATTCCTGGAGAAAAAAGCTACCCCTCCAGAGCTGCTTGCGCGGCAGCCAACCGTGCGACAGGGACACGAAAAGGACTGCAACTGACATAGCTGAGCCCAATGCGATGACAGAATTTTACACTTTCCGGGTCCCCCCCATGTTCACCGCAAATCCCGAGCTTGATTTCCGGCCTGCTCTTCCGACCCAAATCGCGGGCAACCTCCATAAGTTTCCCAACACCGGTCTGATCGATCGTCGCAAACGGATTGTTTTTAACGATTTCGAGCTCTTGGTAATGTGGCAGAAAGCTTCCGGAATCGTCCCGGCTCATTCCAAGAGTCGTCTGGGTGAGATCATTGGTCCCAAAGCTGAAAAATTGCGCATCCTCCGCAATCTTGTCCGCAACCAGAGCGCCACGCGGAATTTCTATCATCGTTCCGACGAGGTAGTTAAAGCGGACTTTGCTCTCTTTTGCCACTTCGGAGGCCACTCGGTTCACGATCTCAATTTGAAGTTTCAGTTCCTTGGGAAAACCGACGAGAGGGATCATGATTTCCGGCCTGGTCTTGATTCCCTTCTTCTGGACTTCTGCGGCGGCTTCAAAAATTGCTCGCGCCTGCATTTCAGTCACTTCGGGAAAGGAGATTCCAAGGCGGCAACCGCGATGCCCGAGCATTGGGTTGAATTCGTGAAGTTCTTCGACCCGACGCCGAATCTTCTCAATCGGCACCCCCAGCTTCTGGGCTAGATCAGCTTGCTGGGATTCTGTCTGCGGCAAGAACTCATGCAGAGGAGGATCCAAGGTTCGGATTGTGGCTGGTAATCCCTTCAACTCCTGAAAAATGCCGATAAAATCTTGCCGTTGAAACGGCAGTAGTTTGGCAAGGGCCGTTTTTCTCTCGTCGAGGGATTCGGCGAGAATCATTTCTCGCATCGCGTCGATTCGATCACCTTCAAAAAACATGTGTTCGGTTCGCGTCAGGCCGATCCCTTTCGCACCAAATGCCGTTGCAGTAGCCACTTGGTCCGGCGTGTCAGCATTGGTTCGGACTTCGAGTTTTCGAGCCTTGTCAGCCCAACTCATCAACGAAGCAAAACGCTGAAAAGTCTGGCTCTTTTTCGGATCGAGTTTCTTCTCGACCAGCACCTGGACCACCTCCGAATGCGCGGTCTTTACTTCGCCGGCATAGACTTCGCCTGCAGATCCATCGACCGAGATGAAATCTCCCTCCGTGAGAGTCAGATCACCCGCGGTTACCGTTTTTTGAACATAGTCAATCTTCAGGGCCGAAGCTCCGCACACGCAGACCTTTCCCATCTGGCGCGCAACTAGCGCAGCGTGAGAGGAGACACCTCCTCGCGCGGTTAGAATCGCTTCCGCCGCAATCATCCCCCGCAGATCCTCGGGCGAAGTTTCGACACGCACTAATATGACGGGCTGCCCTTTGTGCGCCATTTCCACCGCGTCCTTTGCATTGAAAACGATGTGTCCGCTGGCAGCTCCAGGACCGGCGGCAAGACCTGTGGCGATCTTCTTCGCCGACTTGACGCTTTGCCGATCAAAGATAGGCGCCAGCAAGTGCGAGAGGGAGTCCGCCGGAATCCGCTTGATTGCCTCTTCCCTGGTAATCAGCTTTTCATTGACCATATCTACGGCGATGCGAACGGCGGCAAAACCTGTCCGTTTTCCATTTCGCGTCTGGAGCATAAAAAGGCGATTTTCCTCGATCGTGAATTCGAGATCTTGCATATCCCGAAAATGCTTCTCCAAGCGGTCACGAACCAGGAGCAGTTCCTTGTGGGCCGCAGGCATTTCCTTTGCCAGAAGAGCAACCGGATGGGGCGTCCGCACGCCCGCCACGACATCTTCGCCTTGAGCGTTAATCAAATACTCCCCATAAAAGACTTTCTCGCCCGTCGCCGGGTCGCGCGTAAAGGCCACTCCCGTCGCGCTCGCATCGCCGCGATTGCCGAACACCATCGTCTGCACGTTGACCGCAGTGCCCCATTCGTGGGGAATATTGTATTTGCGCCGGTAAACGATCGCCCGGTCGTTATTCCAGGAGCCAAATACAGCTCCAATCGACCCCCACATTTGTTCGTGCGGATTCTGCGGAAAGGCTTTACCGGTGCGCTCCTTAATGAGCTTTTTGAATTTTTCGACCATGCTCTTGAGGTCGTCGACCGACAAGTCCGTGTCTTTTTCGACCCCCGCCGCATGCTTAACCTCTTCAATTACGGTTTCAAACGGCTCGTGATCCTCCTCCTCCCGCTTTTGGACACCCATCACCACATCGCCGTACATCTGCAAAAATCGGCGATAGGAATCCCAGGCAAAGCGCGGATTACCACTTTTCTCGGCCACGACCTCAACGACCTCGTCGTTCATTCCGAGATTGAGAATCGTGTCCATCATTCCCGGCATCGAGTCTCGCGCTCCGGAGCGCACCGAAAGCAGCAGGGGGTTATCACGATCAGCCAACCGTTTGCCGACGGATTTTTCGACCTTCGCAAGCGCAGCTGAAACCTGCTCATTCAGTTCAGGGGGGTAGCTCTTTTTGTTTTCGTAAAAATAGGTGCAGACCTCCGTTGTGATTGTAAATCCAGGGGGAACCGGCAGGCCGATGCGAGTCATCTCCGCCAGGTTTGCGCCCTTTCCACCGAGGAGCGGTTTCATTTTCCCATCACCGTCCGCTTTTCCGTCGCCGAAATAATAGACGTAGCGGTTCTTTTTTGGGCTTTGCGCCTTCTTTGTCGGCTTAGTAGCCTTGGCCGACACCTTTTTAGAGGAAGGCTTTTTGAGTTTTTTTGCCATAAATTGATATTCGAACAGCAGAACTTTAGGGAGCGGCACCCTATGCGCCGGAATTCTGAAACTAACGAAGCGCATGGGCGTGTCAACGCCGTATACCGGCGCCTTAAGAGGTGCCAATGCAGAAGTTCAGAAGGCTGTATAGCTATCTCTTAGCCCGTTGCGACTGAGCACGGGCACTTTGTTCTCGACGTCTTGCTGATTTGCGGCGCCAAATCTTAAAAATCGTCCTCGATCTCGAACTCGTCCTCGCCCTCGATTGCCGAGAAATTTGGCTTCTGAACAAACGGTACATTATTCGGCTTTCGGTGAGTCAGCCTCTCAGCAGAGGCTTGTATATGGCTGGTGGTAGCTCCGAGTTCGAGGACGATTAGGTGCTTGCGGAGAGGTATACCTCGGATATCAAGGCCTGTCCTTGCTTAGTTAAGGTTCGGTCGTGATTGGACCGCTCAAGATGGTCCTTCTGATGAATCATGAAGAGGGGGGAAAGGCTCGCACGGAGGACACGGTGGTCACGGAGTAACTGAAGGCGTCCTACCATGCTTGTGAGCGTTACTATTTTAAAAAAGGCTGCCCTTTGTACTTTCATTCGGGCGGCTGCTGCCAGGCTTCACGTTGGACCCCTCTCCCAAAGATCTGGGCTGAAAGGATCCAAAGCCGGCGGCAAACCACGGATTACCGATTTAAAAACATCCTCCGTGACCTCCGTGGCCTCCGTGTGATGCTTCTTACCGTTTTCAGTCCGTTATCCGAATGATGACGGGAATCTTGTTCTCGTTTCCTGCCGACTGGCGGCGCCAAATCGTAAAAATCGTCCTCGA